>CAYRQC010000051.1:0-7471 GCA_964426265.1 uncultured Phycisphaerales bacterium
GCGCTCACCGCGTTCAAGGCGCTGGTCCTCTCGCAGATCGATCCGCGCGTGAATGCAAAGCGCTATCGCGGCCCGCTCTTCCTGCTGCACGGCGAGGCCGATTGGCTGCTCACGCCGATGGCGACCGTGCAGCTTTTCGAGCAGCGCCCGCAGCCGACGCGCGCGTGGATCCTCGCGGGGACCGGCCACTCGCCCGACTCGCTCCAGATCAACGAGTGGGAGTACCGCGACCAGCTCGTCGGGTTCTTTCGCGAGGCGCTCGGCGGCGTGGCGCTTGCCGAGCCGAAGGCGACGCTCGAGATCGTGCAGGCCGAGCCGCCGCGGTGCAAGGTGACCGTGACCACAGAACGTGCCGGGCCGGTGCAGATCGCGCTGGTGAAGGCGCGGGAGAAGGGGGCCGAGCTCGATGCGCACTTCGAGCGTCGCCTGCTCGCCGCGGGCGCGACAACGTTTGAGTGCGCGCCGTCCTTCGTGCCGCAGCACGTCGTGGCGACCGCGATGCACCGCGTCGTCGATCGCGGCGACGGTACGTGGAATCCGGAGCTCTCGCCGCTGTCGCAGTCGATCGCCGAGTGGAACGCGCTGACAAGCGAGTGGGGCGTGCTCGGCGATTACGCGAAGCTCACCGTCGCTGTCCCGGGTGCGGACGGGAAACCCGAAGAGCATCGCGCGGACGTGCGCTGGTCCAAGCACTGGAAAGAGTTGCAGCGCCGGTTACCCAACTTCGAGGACGTGCATCCACGCATCCGGCCGCGCTATGCCACACTGCTGGCGTTCCTCGCCTACGACCTCGAGACGACCGAGCGCGTCGCGTGGGGCGTCGAGGTCAACGACCTGCGCGACGCGATGGTCCCCTTCCTGCCGCCCGACCCGAGGAACTTCGTCACGCTCGGCAACGCCATGATCGACGTCGGTTTCGGCGGCGCGATGATCGAGCGCCAGCTCCTGCTGCTCTGGCACCATCGAGTGCGCGAAGGCGATCTGCTCGGGGCGCAACAGGTCTGGCACGAGCTGGCGAAGTACCGGCCCGAGATCGAGAGCGGCTCGTCGAAGTAGTGTCACCACCGCCTTCGGCGAACGTCTTGGTCAGCGACCATCAACTTTTCGTCTCTCTTGATCCCGAGGACTCTCTCATGTCGAGCACACTGCATCAGGTCGCCGTCGTCCCGGTGGCCTTGGAACCCCATCCCAATGCCGATTCGCTCTCGATCGTGCGGGTCGGTGGCTGGACCGTCTGCGTTCGGACCGTGGACTGGCAGGGGAAGGAGCTCGGCGCCTACATCCCGCCCGACAACGTCGTTCCCGACCGACCCGAGTTCGCCTTCCTCGATGGCCATCGCCGCATTCGGGCGCGCAAGCTCCGCGGCGTCGTGAGCCATGGGCTGCTCATGCCCGCGCCGCAAGGCTCGAAGGTGGGGGACGATGTGACGGCAGCGCTCGGAGTCATCGCGTACGAGCCGCCCGCCGACGTGCTGACTGGCGGAGTGCGAGCGCCGAGCCCGCAAGGTCACTGGCCGAAGTACGACATCGAGCCATGGGAGAAGTGGTCCGACCACTTCACCGAATGCGAGCCGGTCTTCATCCACGAGAAGATCCACGGCACGAGCTGGCGCGGCTACGTCGACCCCGCGGACGGGACGCTCTCCGTCGGATCGCGCGCGATGTTTTTGCAGCGCGGCCCGGAGAGCGACGCGCCGGTCTACTGGGAGGTGCTGAAGAAGCATCCTGAGGTCGTCGAGTGGCTCACCGCCAACCCTGGCCTCGCGCTCCATGGCGAGGTCTACGGATGGGTCCAGGAGCTGCGCTACGGACACACCAAGGGGACGGTGAGTCTCATCCTGTTCGACGTCTTCGATCCGGTGAGTGGGCACTTCCTCGACTATCCGGAAGCGCGCGAGAAGTGCCGACTACCCAACTGGGTGCCGCTCCTCTCGTCGAGCTCGGGCGCTCCCGTTCCGCTCGTGAAGAGTGCCATCCGTACGTTCGCCAACGGCAAGACGACAGTTGCCGGCGTCGATCACATCCGCGAAGGCTGCGTCATCCGACCCGCCCGCGAACGCCGCGTCGATGGGATCGGTCGCGTGATCCTCAAGTGCATCGGCGATGACTACTTGATGAGCTGAAAACCGGCGTACCGACCCTGACCGGCGTACCGATCCGGGGTCGGTACGCTGACGTTTTCCGCACTGTGACGACGTGTCTTCGCGGCGCTCAATGTCTCGGCCGGCGCGTCTGCCTACGCCGCGATGATCGCGGGCGGCTCGGGCAGGAATTCGCGCGTGACGTTTTCGACGCCGCCGGCGAGCACGAAGAGGTCGTCCTCGACGCGCACGCCGCCGAACGGCTTCAGCGCTTCGACGAGCTTCCAGTCGACGGTCGCGCCGGCGGGGCTCGCGCGGAGCTCCTCCAGCAGGTGATCGATGAAGTAGATGCCGGGTTCGACGGTGAACACCTGCCCTGTAGTGATCGCGGTGGTGTTGCGGAGCCACGGGTTCCGTGCTTCCGGCTGGGTGTTCCGACAGCCGACGTCGTGCGTCTGCAAGCCGAGCGAGTGGCCGAGCCCGTGTGGCAGGAACTTGCGGGTCACGCCAGTCGCGACCAGCTCGGCGTCGCTCCCCTTGGCGAGGCCGACCTCGCGCAGGAGTGGCGCCAACAGCTCGTGCGACTGGTTGTGCAGCTCTTGATAGGGACGGCCGAGCGCCGCGCTCGCGCAGAGCCGCTGTTGCATCCGTTCGAGCCCGGTCACGAGCTGCGCGAAGCTGCTCGCCGCCGCGCCGCCGCCCTTCACGGCCGTGCGCGTGATGTCGCTGTCGTAGCCGAGGAACTTGGCGCCGGCATCGAGGAGCAAGGTCTGCGCGGGGCTCTTCTCGCGGCCGTAGGTGACGTGGTGGAGCGTCGCCGAGTGGTGGCCGAGGGCGACGATGTTCTTGTAGGGCGTCTCGGCATCGTCTTGCTGCGTGGCGTGCAGGTAGGTGAGGTGAAGCTCGAGCTCGCTCCACTCGCCATTTTTGAAGGCGTCGATCACCGCGCGATGGCCGACCGCCGCGCGCCGGTTCGCCTCGCGCAGGCAGAGCAACTCGTAGGGCGTTTTCGTCACGCGCAGCGCGTCGAGCCGCTGCACGAGCGGCGCGGCGTTGCAGGCCGAGTCCGGCAGTCCCCAAAGGGTGCAATCACTCGGCTCTTCGCCGATGAACGCGAGCTTGCGCCCCTTGGGCAACAGCGCGCGAATCGCCGCCGGCTCCTTCACCTGTTGGACGTCGAACGCCGTCCAGAAGTGATCCGATTCCGGCTTCCTCGCCGCCTCCCAGAAGTCGACCACGTTGAACCAGAAGAGCGTCGGCTTCTTGCCCGCCTCGACCAGCAGCGCCGAGCGCGCCGTCTCGAGCGGCAGCCAGTGGTGGAAGTGCGGCACCGGCCGGAGCGGCCAGAACTGGTCATCGAAGATGCTGCGTTGCTTCGCCGCGCCGGAGTGGATCACCACGCCGTCGAAGCCGCTCTCTTGCAGCACGCGACCGTATTCGCGTCCGAGCCAGGCGATGTGGTCGCGGTACTTGGCGGCGAGGTCGAGAGGATCAACGACATCGATCACGGAACGATCTCCTGCGCGGCCGTCCGGTCCATTCACGCGCGGATCGTATCCGTCGTACCGATCCGCGTCGTACCGATCCGGGGACCCTACGCCGACGTTTTCCGCACCCCGACCCGCAGCAGCTCCGCCACCGACCACGCCTGCATGGGGCAGCCCTGGAACCGTGGAGCCTCGTCCGTAGCGCGCTCCTGATTCCCGTGTGCCAGTTCGCCGACATGGCCCACACCACTCGCCGCGATGGTGTCGAGCAGCGGCGTCAGGAAACGCTCAACCGCCTCGCGCCGCTTCACGGCCTCGCGTCGCTTTGCCCGGCTGCCGCCATGCACCCGCGCCCACGCTTCGACGAATGCGCCGAACAGCCACGGCCACGCACTTCCCTGGTGGTAGGCGGCATCGCGCTGCGACGGGCCGCCTTCGTAGCGCGCGACGTACCGCGGATCGTCGGGTGCGAGCGTTCGCACACCGAGCGGCGTGACGAGCTTCGCCTCGGCCGCGTCGACGACACGCCGCGCGCGCGGGCCGACCAGCAGCGAGCGCGGCAGCCCGCCGATCGCGAAGAGCTGGTTGGGCCGGAAGCTCGCGTCGTGCGTACCGGGCTGGTGATCGACATCGACGACGTCGAACAGGCAACCGCCGGCCTTGTTCCAGAAACGGTTGAGGAAGCTATTGCGCGCCCGCGTCGCGAGCTGTGCCCAGCGCTTGCCGTCCTTCAGCGCGGTGCTCGCGAACGTGAGCACGTTCCACCAGAGCGCCTGCACCTCCACCGGCTTGCCGATCCGCGGGGTCACCGCGCGCCCGTCGACGCGCGCGTCCATCCAGGTGAGCGCCTGCCCTGGCTCGCCCGCCGCCAGCAGGGCATCGGCGTCCATCCGGATCCCGTGGCGAGTGCCGGCGACGTGCGCCTCGAGGATGGAGCTCACCGCGGCGAGAAGTTTTTTTTCATCGACCCGGGAGACGGCCGTCGAGCGGCCGCGCTTCCCGCGAGCCGCGGCGAGCAGCTCTTCCACCGCGACGATGTACCAGAGCGACGCGTCGACACTGTTGTATTCGGGCGTCGCGCCGCCGTCGGGAAAACGGTTCGGCACCATCCCCTCGGAGAGTGCGCCGGCCCACTCGAGCAGGATCGAGCGTGCCACATCGAGCCGCCCGCTCGCCAGGCAAAGACCACGCAAGCTGATGAACGTGTCGCGCCCCCAATCGGTGAACCACGGGTAGCCCGCCACGATCGAGTGGCCGCCGCCGCGTCGCACCAGGAACTGATCGGCCGCGCGCTGCAAGCGTGACGGAAATGGTTCACGCCGCCGCCGTTCGCCGGCCTCCAACTGGTCGGCGACGCGCGCCGCGCCGTCGCGCAGACGGAGCAGGGAGGAGCTTTCGACCGGCAGATCGTCGGCAGTGACATCGCCGACGCCACTGCCGCCGCCACCGTCAGCGCGCACCCGCGGCATCTCTGCGCCGAGGATCCAGACCGCGTCCCTCTTCGTGAGGTCGAAGGTGAACTCGCCTGGCGAGCCAATATCTTCCATCGCCGGGAAGCCGCGCGCCGCCTCCTCCGCGTAGTGGAACGAGCGATACCAGTGTGGCTCGTGGCGATAGCTGCCATTCGCGAGGCTCACGATCGCGGGCAGGCTCTCGTACGGCCGCCACACGAGGCGCGAATCCGAGTCGGTTGGCTTCGCCTTCTTCGCGGCCTTCGTCGATCGGCGTGGCGCGGCCACGACATCGGCATCGAACCGGAACACGGGATTCTCGTGGTGCAGCGCGTGATGATCGCGTCCCGACAAGAACGGCCGCACGGTCAAGGTCAGCGGTCCGCGAGCGTGCTTCGCGCGTTCCGCTCGCCAGCGCAGCACGACGATCGGGGTGCCATCCACCGCGAAGAGCTCGTGCACGATGCGCGTGCCATCGGGGAGCTGGAATGTGAACCGCGGCCACGGCTCGCTCGCGAAGGATTCGAGCGCCTCGAAGCCGCGCGGCGCGACCACTGCGTCGTGCCGGTCCCCATCGCCTCCAGCGTCGCCTGCATACGCCTGCGTCGAGAGTGGCACGCGGCCCGCCGCCGTTTCCACGAAGGCATCGCACCCGTTCACCAGGACATGGCGCCCGGTTGGTGGCGTCAGCGTCGCCCCGAGCAGCGCGTGGTATCGCCGCGTCCGCCAGCCACCAACGGTGCCGGACGCGAAACCGCCCAGGCCATCGCTCTCGAGCCACTCGGCATCGAACTTCACGTTGCTCTCCGTTTTCCGGTAGTGCCGCGCTTCGAGCTCGAAACCACGCCGCGTACCGCTCTTCGACTCGTGTCGCGAGTCGCCGATGGCCCCGCCGCCGCTCGCTCCTGTATCTCTCCGCGGCTCCGCGCCAGATCCTCGATGCACCGCACCACGAGCGCCGTCCACCCCGTCTGGTGGCTCGCCCCGAGCCCGCGACCGGTGTCGCCGTGGAAGTACTCGTGGAAGAGCACGAGCTCCTTGAACGCCGGATCGCTCGCGTAGCTCTCATTCTCGGCGTGGCACGGCCGGCGTCCGTCCGCGTCCGCGAGGAAGAGGCTGGTGAGCCGCGCCGAGATCTCGTGCGCCACCTCTTTCAAGGTCAGGAGGCGCCCCGAACCAGTCGGGCACTCGACCTTGAACTCGTCGCCATAGAAATGGTGGTAGCGCTCGAGTGCCTCGACCAGCAAGTAGTTCACCGGGAACCAGATCGGCCCGCGCCAGTTCGAGTTGCCGCCGAAGGCGCCGCTGGTCCCTTCACCCGGCGCATAGTCGACGCGGAACTCCGCGCCGCCCGCGTCGAGTACATAAGGCTGCTTCTCGTGCACCTTCGACACCGAGCGGATGCCGTGCGGCGAGAGGAACTCGTTCTCGTCCAGCAGGTAGCGCAACACCCGCAGCAACCGTTCGCGCGACGGGATCGCGAGCAGCCGCAGCGTGGTTCCGGGGTTGCGTCGGCTCGAGCGGGTCTCCGCGAAAGCGACGTGGCGTGCCAGGTCCTTGCGGTTCTCGAGGAACCACTGCATCCGTTTCTTGAACCCGGGCAGCCGGTCGAGCTCCTCGTCCTTCAACACCTCGACCGCGAACAGCGGGATCAGCCCGACCATCGAGCGCACCCGCAGATGCCGACCGCCGCCCTCCGTGTGGAGCTGGTCGTAATAGAAACCGTCCGCCTCATCCCACAGACCGGAGCCGCCGAGCGTGTTCATGGCGTCGACGATGGCGACGAAGTGCTCGAAGAACTTGCTGGCGAGGTCCTCGTAGGCGGGGTTGCCCTGTGCCAGCTCGAGCGCCATCGACAGCATCGTCATGCAATAGAACGCCATCCAAGCCGTGCCGTCGGCCTGCTCGAGGTAGCCGCCGGTCGGCAGCGGCTTGCTGCGATCGAAGACGCCGATGTTGT
The DNA here is from genome assembly GCA_964426265.1 of uncultured Phycisphaerales bacterium. GTDB lineage: Bacteria > Planctomycetota > B15-G4 > B15-G4 > SIAN01 > SIAN01. The sequence goes on from CAYRQC010000051.1 coordinate 6,980, forward strand.
CGAGGCCGAGGAAGCCGCCGCTGAAGAGGTTCTTGCCCTCCGCGTCCTTGCGGTTCACCCACCAGGTGAAGTTGAGCAGCAGCTTCTGGAAGACGCGCTCGAGGAAGAGCCGGTCGCGCTGGCCGGCCGGCGCGCTCGCCTTGTAGACACGCCACGCCGCCCACGCATGCACCGGCGGGTTCACGTCGGAGAGCGCGAACTCGTAGGCTGGAATCTGTCCATTCGGGTGCATGTACCACTCGCGCAGGAACAGCACGAGCTGCTCCTTGGCGAAGGTCGGATCGATGCGCGCCATCGGCAGCATGTGGAACGCGAGATCCCACGCCGCATACCACGGGTACTCCCACTTGTCGGGCATCGAGTCGATGTCGCGATTGAAGAGGTGGGGCCATTCGTGGTTGCGGCCGCCGGTGCGCGCCGCCGGTGGCGCGGGCTGCTCGGGGTCACCCTCGAGCCAGTGCTCGACGACATAGTGATAGAACTGCTTCGACC
>CAYRQC010000052.1:0-2968 GCA_964426265.1 uncultured Phycisphaerales bacterium
CGTCGGACGCGATCGCGCGCACGCCCCACGTGCCGGGTGGCACACCGATGATCGAGAACTCGCCGAGCGCGTCCGCATGTGCGAAAGCCCGTTGCCGCCGTCGCGCTCCTTCGGCCCCCAGGAACGCTCCGCTGGAGAAGCTGCTGCCGATGCCCATCGGCCCTTCGGCGTAGCGCAGCACCAGCTCCACTTCCGCGGACGCACCGGCAGGCGCCGGCTCGAAGAGCTGCACGCGCGCCTCTGGAATCGGCTCACCATCGGCATCGACGACCACGCCGGCGATCGTCCCGACCAACTCGCCCGCACTCATCGCCGCGCCCAGCGTGAGATCGATCTTTGCGGTGCCGTCGGGCCCCACGGCGAGCGCGGTAACCGGCAGCTCGCGCTCGAAGACGCCGGCGGCGGCGACGGTCAGCACGAACGGCGGCGTTGGCAGCTCGCGCACGCTGGCACGGCCGTCGGCATCGAGCTCGAGCTCGCTCGTCGACTCCGACCAGTCGTCCAGCGCCATTCCGGCGAACTCCGCCGGTCCGAAGTGTTGGCCGACGATGAGCACGGGCAGGAGCAGCGGCAGGCTATCGGTCCGTCGCAGCCGCAATCCGAGTCGACCGATCGCGACGAGCGTAACCATGCGCACATCGCCCGGATGGAGCGCCTCCAGGTTCATCGGCCGACTGCCCGGCGACTCGATTGGGAGCGAGTAGCTCCCGGCCGCAAGCCCGGAGTAGACGAGCCGCACGCTCCCCGACTCGTCGTCGACCACGGGCGCGAAGCGCTCGCCTGCTTCCGAGACGAGCGCTGCACTCCCGAGGAAAGGGGCGGCCGTGAGTGCGAGCTCGACCACGATCGTCGTCGCGGGATCAGGACCGCCATAGGCGAGTTGCACCGTCGCGGCCTCTCCCGCTCGCACGGTGACCGCCTGCTGGAGGCGGCCCTTCGGCCGATGGTGGAAGTCGATGAAGAGCGTGCAGCGACCGGCCGGAACACCTTCGAGGTGCAAGCGCGGCGCGGCGCGCGTCAGCTCGAACGACTGGCTCGCGTAGGTCGTCGCCGAGCCCTGACGCGTCACGCGAGCCGAGCCTTGGCCGACCAGCGGTGCGCCGCTCTCGCAGAGGATGTCGACGTCGATCGTGCCAGCGCGCTCGAGCAGAAGTTCGCCCGCGTGCAGCTCGCGGCCGGGCGCAACCTTGCTCCAACTGCGCTGCTCGCTCGTTCTTCCGGCTGCGTGCGCTTCGAACTCGAGCTGCGCCGTTGCGGGCGCCGGCAGCTCGATCGCGAAGGTGCCGTCGACGGCGCTCGTCGCCTCCGCGGTGGCGACGGTCTGCCCGAGATCGTTGACGGACATCAGCGTCACCGTTGCGCCCTGGAGCGGTTGGTGTTGCTCGTCGACGACGCGGCCGACCACGCGCCAGTGGTCGGCGGCGACGGCGGGCACGGGTGGCGGTTGCTCTTTCTCGGCGATGGGTGCCATGGAGCTCGCGAGCGGGCCACTCCCATCCTTCGCGGCCACCGGCGCCGCCGGATCGATCGACGCAGATTCGACGCGAACCGCGACCGGCGCCGAGCCGGACGGATCCACCGCAACCGGTGCTGCGACCAGCGCAGCACCGTTCTCCCCACGCGCCGCCGCGACCGGCGACGATGATCCCGGAACGACCCCCGGCCGCGTCCGCAGCCGCGTGCTCCAGAAAAACGTCGCGACGAGCAGCAGCGCCGCCGCCGTGCTCACCAGCCACTTCGAGCTGCTTGCCACGAGTGGTGAAGCAGAGCTGCCGACAGCACTGGAGGCACCGCCGGTCGCTCCACCCGTCGCACCGCCAATCGCCACGACCATCGGTCCACCCATCGCCACCGCGATCGGCGCGAGCGCCGCCATCCACTCGTCCCGCCCGCCACGCGCCCGCGCATCCAACTGTCCGCGCAGCAGCACCAGCGCCCGCTTCATCCTGCTGCGCACCGTCTCGAGCGGCAGACCGAGCCGCGCCGCCACCTGCTGCGTCGGCAGGTCGTCGTAGAAACGGAGCAGCAAGACCGCGCGATGCGGCGAATCCAGCGCCGCGACCGCATCAGCGACCCACCGCAGGATCTCGTGGCGGCTCGCGAGCTCTTCGGCCGAGGCAGCGGCAATCGGCAGGGCCGCGGCGGTGATTCGCTCGCGACGGACCCGCGCGTCGCCGCTCCGTCGCCGCTGCAGGATGAGGTTCACCACCACTCGGCCGAGCCACGTCTTCAGGCTGCCGCCGTCGCGCGGCGGTGATCGCCACGACGCGAGGAGCGCCTCCTGCGCGACATCGTCGCTGTCGTCACTTTCGCCACTTTCACCACCCAGCAGCCGCGCCGCGAGCGCTCGCACAAAACCGCGATGGCGCAGCAGCTCCGCCGGCACCAGCGATCCATCCGTGTCACTCATGGCGACTCCTTCACCCACACGGATGCCGCCGAGCCGCGCGCCGGTGAACGGTCAAGTGAACACTGCTCTACTCTTTCCTCCGCCTTCGGGCGCGCCTGCCACGTTCCGCGGAGAGAGCCATGAGCCACTACGGCCTCGTCTCGATCGTCCTGTTCGCGCTCGGGTCCGAGCTCACGGCACAGGCCACGCCCCCACCCGCCACCACGGCCCGCTACGCCGCCGCGTTCGGAAAACTGCTCTCGAGCCCGGAGCTCGAGACGCGCATCACCGCGGCCGCCGCGCTCATGGCGATGGGACCGGCGATCGAAGAGGCGTTCCCGCAGATCGTCGCGGCACTGACGGCCGGTGACGGACCCGGCGAGACCGCCCGCGAGCTGCTGCTGCAGCTCGGCCCGCTCGCGGCGCCGATGGTGCAGGAGATCGCGCGCGCGGCGCGCGGCGGCTCGGCGGAGGAGCAGGCGGCGACCGTCGCGCTGCTCGAGCAGCTCTCGCCGTTCATCCGCGGCGCCGAGAGCTTCCTGCTCGAGATGATCGAGCGCGGCGACGAGGAGACGCAGG
>CAYRQC010000053.1:0-3757 GCA_964426265.1 uncultured Phycisphaerales bacterium
CCGCGCGGTGGCGCTGCTGCAACGCGACCTCGGGATGCAGGGCGGCGGAATCGCGGCATCAGGAGCGACGGCGCCGGCGCTCGAACTCTCCAAGGCACGTCGCGACCAGCTCCTGGCGCAGGCAGCGACCATCACACCCATACGCGGCTTCTGGACTGGGCAGCGGCTCGCGGCGGCGGCGGCCGCGATCATGGCTCTCACGATCGGCGGGAACTGGATCTCGCGGCGATCCGACGCGGGCCCGATCGGGCCGGGCGCCGGCCTCTCACTTCGAGGAGTTCACAAAGATCGGGGCGAAGAGGTCGCCCAACGAGGCCCCGTCGCCACCGCGTTGAGGGTCGAGGTGCTGGACGACTTCAAGGCTCTCGGCTACGTCGGCGCGGACGAGCAGTTCGTCACGCGCATCCGCGACCTCGAAGGTTTTTCGGGGTTCACCGTCAATCAGGCCGGTGGCACGCCGCCGTCGGACGAGGCGACGTTGCTCTCGGTGGCCAGCACTTCGGTCTCGGTGGCCCGCACTTCAGCAGCCGCGACGGCAGCCGGCGACGGTGCGGGCGCTCCAGTCACGCTTCCTTGGGTCGTACCGACGGAGTCACAGCCGGCGCCGTCCGAACCGGCGTACCGTGGGCCGACGAGCACGATCCCGCCCAATGTCGGCGCCCCTGCGGGCGCGGACGCCGGCAAGCGCGGCGAAGCAGAGAAGGAACTCACGGAAAGGCTCCGCTCACTTGGCTACGCAGCCAGCGAAGGCGCCGCCGGCTCGACGATCGAGGTGCTCGAAGAGGCGGATCAGGTGGCACTCGCGAGACTTGGCTACACCAACTGCGACTCGCTCAGCGATGGCACTGCCGCGCCGGCTGCCGCACCGCTTCCAGCGGGCTACATCGAGGTCCCCGCGGTTGGGGGATGTGGCCAGTCGCAGAGCTTGCTGTACGACGACGGCGGCGACGGAATCGACGACTGGACCGTCCGAGCGCCGCAGCTCCCGCTGGCCGCCACCGCCTTCCTGCTCGCTCCGAGCGACGTCGTCTCGCTCGAGGACGAGATCGGACGCGCTCGCAACGGCGGCCGCGAGATCGACGTCGACGCGATCGTGAAGTCGTTCCTCGATCGGCTCGCGCCGCGCCAGGGCGAGGCGCCGCGCGACATGTTCTTCCGCTGGTTCGGCGACCACTGCTTCATCCCGACGCGCCTTGACTCCCTCTCCACCTTCGGGATGGACGTCGATACGGCGAGCTACAACCTTGCGCGCAGCTACCTCGCCCACGGCAACCTGCCGCCGAAGATGGCGGTGCGCACCGAGGAGTTCGTCAACGCCTTCCGCCACGACCTCGCACCGCCGAGCGCTGACAGCCTCGACGTCTTCACGATCACCACCGAGCTGGCCCCGAGCCCGTTTGGCGGCGAGGGACGCCACCTGCTGAAGGTCGGCCTCAAGGCGCGCGAGATCTCCAAGGCCGCGCGCAAGCCGGTCGCCCTCACCTTCGTGCTCGACGTCTCGGGCTCCATGGAAGAGGGCGGGCGGCTCGAGCTGGTGAAGCAGGCGCTCCACCTGCTGGTCGGGCAACTCGACGAGCGCGACACGCTCGGCATCGTCGCCTTCTCCGCGAACGCGCGCCGTGCGCTGCCGCCGACGTGCGCTTCCGACCAGGCGCGGATCTTCGCGGTGATCGACTCGTTCCGACCGGAGCAGTCGACCAACGCCGACGCCGGGCTGCGGCTCGGCTACGAGATGGCGCTGGAGCAACTGCGCCCCGACGCCGACAACCGCGTGCTCCTCTGCTCCGACGGCGTCGCCAACACCGGCATCACCGATCCGGCGTGGCTCAGCGCGCGCATCCGCGAGTGCAAGGCTCGCCGCATCTACCTCACGTCGATCGGCGTCGGCATGAACAATCACAACGACGCGTTGATGGAGCAGCTCGCCGATGAGGGCGATGGCGCGTGCTACTACGTCGACAGCCCGGCCGAGGCGAAGGAGATCTTCGTCGACAAGCTGACCGGCACCCTCTCGGCGGTGGCGCGCGATGCCAAGATCCAGGTCGAGTTCGCGCCCGAGGCGGTCCGCAGCTTCCGGCAGCTCGGCTACGAGAACCGGATCCTGGCCCACGCCGACTTCCGCAACGACCGCGTCGACGCGGGCGAGGTGGGCGCCGGCCACGAGGTGGTCGCGCTCTACGAGCTCGAGCTGCAGCCGGGCGCTCTCGAACGGCCGGCGGGGCCGGGTGCCGGCGGTCCGATCGCGACGGTCCGCTGCCGTTACGAAGATCCGCGCAGCTCCACGGTGCGTGAGCAGACGCGAGAGCTCTTCGCCGCCGAGACCGTGGCGTCGGTCGCACCGACCTCGCCACGCTTCCGGCTCGCCGCCGCGGTCGCCGAGTTCGCCGAGTTGCTGCGCCAGAGCGTCCACGCCCGCGACGGTTCGTTCGGTGCGATCGAGCGGCTCGCCGAGCCACTGGTGGCCGAGCTGGCGGGCGACCCCGACGTCCCCGAATTCGTCGCGCTGGTGAAGCAGGCGGCGCGCCTCCCCGACCTGCTGCCGCGCCGCACGGAGGTCTCGCGCGCCGTCGACGAGCTGAAGAAAGTGCGCTGCTGGCAGGAGGAGCTGCGCCAGAGCGACCGTGCGCAGGAGCCGACGAGCTCCGACCTGATGCGCCAGCTCGAGGAGCAGAACCGGTTGCTCGAACAGGCGCTGCGCGACGCGCTCGGGAAGGTGGCGCACGGCTCGTGAGCTGGCGATCCAGGAGCTGATCCAGGGAGCGGGCCGGCGGGGCTGCAACCTCGCCGGCCTTGTTCGTTCATCGATCATCGCTATATCGCGATCGAACGATGACCACCTTGAGCGACGCTTCGAAGGCCCTGAAGGCGCTGGCCGACCCGACCCGGCTGCGCCTGCTCCAGCTGCTCACCGAGCAGGAGCTGACCGTCGCCGAGCTGACGCGCATCCTCGCGGCGAGCCAGTCGACGGTGTCGCAGCATCTCGCGCAGCTCCGCGAAGCCGAGCTGATCGTCGATCGCAAGGACGGCGCGCGCAGCTTCTACTCGCGCCTGGCGGGCGCCTCGGTCGCCGCGCAGGCGTACGCGGAGATGGCAGCCGCGATCGCCGCGACGCCAGAGGCGAGGAGTGACCGCGTCGCGTTGCGCGAGGTGGTCGCCGCGCGCGCCGAGGAGGCGCGCGCCTACTTCGATCGCATCGCCGACGCCATCGAGCACGAGTACCTGCCGGGACGCACCTGGGAGGGGCTCGCCAAGGCGCTGATCCGCTTGCTGCCGCACCGTCGCGTCGCCGACCTCGGCATCGGCGGCGGGGAGCTGACGCTGCTGCTCTGCGCGGCCAGCGAGACGGTGATCGGCATCGACTCGAGCAAGGCGATGCTCGAACGCGTCCGCGCCAAGGCGGAGCGGGCGGGTGTCGGCAACCTCGAGCTGCGCCATGGCGAGATCGAGGCGCTGCCGCTCGCCGACGGCGAGGTCGAGCTCGTGGTGCTCTCGCAAGCACTCCACCACGCCGAGGAGCCGTCGCGGGCATTGCGCGAGGCGGCGCGGGTGCTCGTCGCTGGCGGGCGCGTCGTCATCCTCGATCTGCTGCGCCACAAGGAGCGCTGGACGCGCGAGAAGTTCCAGGATCGCTGGCCCGGCTTCCACGAGCGTGAGCTGCAAGAGTGGCTCGCCGCCGCGGGCTTCACCGAGATCTCGACGTCACTCGTCGCGCGCGAGCGGCAGCCGCCGTGCTTCCAGACGCTGCTCGCGCTCGGCG
>CAYRQC010000054.1:0-3969 GCA_964426265.1 uncultured Phycisphaerales bacterium
CTGAAGAAGAAGGGGCCGGCCTACCAGAAGCATGACCAGGCGTTGGCGCTGCTCGCGAGTGCGGGCGACGACGAGAGCAAGCTCGCACAGGCGCAGAAGCTCGCCGACGAAGCGCGGCGCGCGCTGCCCGATGAGCCGCTCTTCGAATCGCTCGCCGGTGAGATCGAGTTCGCCCAAGGCAAAGGCGACAAGGGACGCGCGACGTTCGAGCGGGCGCGCGCCATGCAGGCCAAGACGCAGCCGCGCAAGGAGTATTGGAAGCCGGCGTTCTATCTCGGCGTGCTCGACGTCGAGGCCGGCAACGGTGCCAACGCCGCGGCTTCCTTGCGGCGCTCGAGCGCGCTCTTTCCCGACAACCCGATGAACGCCTACTACCTGGGCCGTGCGGAGGAGCAGAGCGGAAACAAGCAGGGCGCGGCCGCCGCCTACGCGCGTGCGGCGGAGCTCACGCCGCCAGAGAGCGCGCTGCACAAAAAGGCGGCGGAGCGGATGCAGGCGACGCAGCTCGTCGGGCGGCCGCCGGCGCGGCGGTAGCGACGGCCCTCGTCGTGGCAACGGGTTTGCCCATCCACGAAGTCGGCGTCGGTCGCTCGGGCGACTCGGACCGGCATGTTGCGCAATCGCACCGGGCGGCGAGGTTGACGCCGCGCGGAGCGCCTTGACGGCCGGCGATTGCCGCACGTGCATCTCCTCCACAAGATGGCGTGCTGCATCCGCGTTCGCCGGAGCTGATGGTGGAGGTCCTCGCCGTCCTGATCGTCTTGGGGGTCGTGGCGCTCGCGATCTTCGTCGTCGCTCGCGCACTGACCGCGGTGCGACCCAAGCGCGTCGTCATGCTCGAACACGATGTCCGGGAACTCTTGCGTCGGGTGCATTCGCTCGAGGCTGGCGCAACTGATCCCGAGCGGACGCCCCCTTCGAATCCGATCGGCCCGCCGGTGGCAAGCCCCGCGCCGCTCCCTGTAACCCCCGTGCAGGCCACGGTGCACAGCCCGGCGTCAACCCCCGTGCGGGACCCGCCGCGCAAGCTCGCTCCTCCACCACGGCCGGCGGTCGCGCTCGAGGCGTTCCTCGGCGGACGCGTGCTGCTCGTCGTGGGTGTGGTCGTGGTGCTCTTCGGTCTCGCCTTCTTCCTCAAGTTCGCGATTGACCACGGCTGGACCACGCCGGCCGCGCGCATCGTGATCGGTGTGGTATCGGGCGGCGCCTTGCTGCTCGGCGGCGATCGGCTGCGGCGACGCGGCTTCGATGTCTATGGACAGGCACTCATGGGCGGCGGCCTCGGGGCGCTCTACCTCTCCAACTACTTCGCCGGTGCCAATTACTCGTTCATCGGCGCGGGGACGGCATTCACGCTGACGGGGCTCATCACCGCGCTTGGCAGCGGGCTCGCGCTGCTGCGCCGCGCGCCGTTTCTCGCCTATCTCGGATTCACCGGCGGCTACCTCGCGCCGGCCCTGCTCGCCACCCATTCCAGCGCGCTGTCCGGGCTCACGCTCTGGCTGTTCCTGATCGATGCCGGAGCGCTGGCCGTCCTGCTGGCGCGGAGCTGGCGCGGGCTGGACTTGCTGGCGCTGCTCTTCACGGCTGCCTATGTCACCGTGCGGTTCGACCGCCACCTCGTGACCGATCAGCTCGGGACGGCTTCTGCGTGCCTCGCCGCACTCGTCTCGATGGCACTGGCGATGAGCCTCGCCCCGTCGATCATCCGGCGCCGTGCAGTGGCCGCGTCCTCGCTCGCTGGAGCGGCCGCTGCCGGCCTCCTCGGCACCATCGCGGCGCACCGTCTCCTCTTTCCGGATCACCGCATCGGCCTCACGGCGGGGGTCGTGGCGCTTGCGGCCACGTATTGGATGGCCTCCCGACTGGTCACCGCACGCGTGCCCGCTCTCCCTCCCCCCGGTGCGCGCCCCGCGGCGGAGAGCCTCTTCGGCCTGGCGATCGCGGCGCTCACCACCGCAATTGCAGTGGCAACGAGTGGAGTCGTGGTCGCTCCAGCGCTCACCATCACCGGTGTGGCATTCGTGTTCGCCGGAACGCGCACTCGCCATCCGATGCTGCTGGCGGGCGGTGTCGCGACGATCGCGGTTGCATTCGGCGATCTCCTGCTCCACCGGCTCTGGATGTTCCGCGAGCCCGGGTCCGGCATGACGTCGTCGATCCCGCTGCTGAATGAGCGCTTCGCCATCTTCGCCGCGCCGTGCATCGGGCTGCTGGTGGCCGGGTCGCTCCTCGCACGAATGAAGGAGGTGACGGGTCAGCCGTCGTCCACGGGAACAGCGATGGGCACCTTCGTCGCCTCGGTGGGGTTGCTCGCCCTGCCCATCGTCCTCGCGAGCGACTGCTTCCATGCATTTGGCTCATTCGACGCCATTCATCGCGAGCTGCGCCAGATCGCCCCGACGTTGGCACTCGCCGTCTACGGCTTCTTCGCAGCCCGCCACTTCGGTCGCGTCGTCCCAATCGAGCGTGCGCTCATCCGCTGGGTCGCTTTCGCGCCACTCTGGTTCGCACTCTGCTTTGGCCTGTCGCTCTTCGATGGTGGCCATCGCCAGGCGTTCGCGCTGGTCTTCAATCCAACTTTCGCGGCGGGTGTCGTCCTCGTCATCGCGGCTGCTGCAGCAGGGTCGGGAACGCCCGCCGACCGGCTACCGCGCGCCGTGCTGCGCACGCTCGCGTTGCTCTATCTGCTCGGCCTCATCACGGCGGAGTTCGATGCGTGGGGCCGAACCTGTCTGCTTCGCGACACCACCCGTGAGGAGGCGACCTCCCGAGCAACGACCTGGATCTCGATTGCGTGGGCCCTCTACGCGGCGCTGCTCGTCACCCTCGGCTTCTGGCGCAGGAAGCCGGCGCTGCGCTGGATCGGCCTCGGCATCTTTGCACTCACGCTCGGCAAGGTCTTCTTCTTCGACCTGGCGCAGCTCGCCGCGATCTATCGCATCGGCAGCTTCCTGGTGCTCGGTGCATTGCTCGTCGGCGCGTCGTTTCTCTATCAGCGGTCGTCGCAGAAGACGAGGCCGAGAACGAAGGCGACCGACGACACGCCATGACCCCGCGGACCGTCACCGCCGCCCCGTGCGCGCTTCACCCGCTCGCGTTCGCTCCGCAGCACTTCTTCCACTTCTTCCCCGAGCCACACGGACACGGGTCATTCCGCCCGAGCTTGCTCCCCGGCCGCGTGATCGGCGCCGAGTCGGGCACCACGTCGCGACCGCCACGGCGCGCGAGGCGGGCCGGGAACTGCTCGGCGAGCTCGTCGAGCAGCCCGTCCAGCTTCCACGAGCTCGGGTTGGGGCGGATCTCGTGCGCCCACGCGAGCAGCGCACGAACGATCTCGGTGGCGCGCGCGGTGGCGGGGCTGCTCCGGTCGAGGCGTTGCGGCAGCCGCTCGAGGAACGCCTCGCGCAGATGCTCCTCGTCGAGGAGGTCAACGCGCATGCCGAGCGCGTCGTAGCAGACCTGCAGGAACGCGCGGGCGACCTCACCGGCACCGGCGCGATCGTTGCTGAACCGGGTGCCGTGCGGCGATGAGAGGAACTCTGCAACCTCGGCGCGAACGCGAGCGTCGGAAGGGCCGTTTGCAGCGGACGAGGTCACGGTCGAAGGCTCCGCGGTGGTGCGGCTGCGGACACTGGTCACGAGTCTAGAAGCGAGGACTAGAAACCCTCATGGCGGCGAATCTGGCACCGGTCGTTTGGGTCGGCACGCGCGACGGGCTCCTGCGCTGGCAGGCGGGCGCGATGTCGCCGATCGTCCATGAGCAGGCGATCACGGCGCTCGGTCGGTTGCCGGGAGGACGCGTGGCCGCGGGGATGGCGAGCGGCCAGCTCGCCCACATCGATCGCGACGGACGGAGCTGCCGCTTCTCGCGCAGTGCGGCGGGCGCGGCGATCGGCTCGCTGCTCCACGTACCCGGTCGCGGCGACTGCCTGCTTGGCGGCACCGTGGGCGGCACGTTGATCGCCA
>CAYRQC010000055.1:0-9933 GCA_964426265.1 uncultured Phycisphaerales bacterium
AGGGCGGCGAGCGCCTCGGTCTGCTCGCCGAAGAACCGGCCGATCCAGATCGAGACCGGGACCGAGATCGCGATCCCGAGCGCGTCGAGGACGAGGAAGCGGGGGTAGCTCATGCGCATGGTGCCGGCGATGAAGTAGCCGGGGATGCGCACGCCGGCGAAGAACCGGAACGCGAAGGTCGCCCAGTTGCCGTGGTCGCGGAAGCGCTTCTCGAGCCGCGCGAAGCGCTCGGGGTGCAGGATGCGCCGCACCCAACGGATCTCCTTGGCGCGCATGCCGTAGTGGCGCCCGATCCAGTAGGGGATCGAGTCGCCGAGCAGGATCGCCGCGCTGCAAACGCCGGTCATCACCGGAAATGAGCCCTTGCCCTGGAAGAGCAGGAAGCCCGCGCCGAGCAGCGTCACCTCTTCCGGCACCGGAAAACCGACGCCACACATCAGCAGCACGACGAACGGTGCGAGGTAGTGGGAGCGGCCGAAGTAGCCCTCGATGAACTGCGCGATTCCGGCGGCGAGCATGGGGGCGGATGCTACCGGCGGGTGGATGCAGCTCGATCGCTACCGCCATCACGGGAGCAGTGAAGCGAGCAGGCTGACGAGTGATCTCAGAGCAGGTCGAGCAGCTCCGCGAGCGCGGGAACCTTGGCGCGGTAGTTGGCGTCGACCGAGAAGGTCGCGTTCCACGGCAGGGACGTTTTTTCGGCGATGAGCCCGAGCGCCGCCGCCGCCAGCCCGCGTTGGAGCGGCTGCTTGGACTGGTCCGCGAGGATGCCGAGGAGCGGAGCGATGGCGCTCCGGTCGCCGATGAGACCGATTGCCTGCACGGCCGAGGTCGACTCGATCAGCGTCTCGGCAGATTGCATGAAGTCGATCAAGGTCGGCACCGCCTGCCGATCTCCCATGAGGCCAAGCGAGCGCGCCAGCTGCAGGCGGAGCTTCGAATCGAGCCCCTTGCGGTGGATGAGGCCGCGGAGCGCCTCCGCCTTCGAGGTGACGCGCATCAAGCCGAGCGCGATGGCGATGTGGCCCTTCAGCCACTGCTCGTTCGTGTCGGCAAACTTCTTCCAGAGCTCCTCGGCCGCCGGCTGGTAGTCGAGCAAGCCGAGGCCGATCGCCATGGCACCTTGATAGGAGGGGTTGCTCGTGCTGATGAACTCCTCGAGGAGCTTGGTGGCAGCCTCGGTCGTGGCCTCCGGCGGCAGCGCCCGGTTGCGGGAATAGATCGCAAGGCCGAGCGCCCCGAACGGCTGGTGGGCGATCTTCTTCGGCTGCGTCAGCTCATGGAGGAAGAACTCGCGGAGCTGGGTGTGCACGGCGGCGTGCTGCGCCGGCAGGGCGTCCCGTGAGCCGATCTCGGCGAGCGCCATGATCGAGAAGTGGCGGGTCTGGTTGTCACTGCACTTCGCGACTGCGTTGAGCAACGCCTCGATCGCCGGCGAGTCGTCGACGCGGCCAAGCATCCCGATGCAGATCGCGAGCGAGCGCCGCAGGGTGTTGTCGACCTGGTCATCCTGGAAGAGTGGCAGGATCGTCGATTCGAGCACCTCACGTGCGGCCGGGGAGCCCGCCTCGGTCTGCCGATTCAGGCGGCCGAGCGCGATCGGGGCCTGCGCACGGACGTAGGTGTCGTACGAGCGGTCCACCATGACGCCGACCAGGAACGGCACGATCTCTTCATGCCGTGCCTTCATCATTCCGAGCGCGAGGATCGCGAGCGCCTGGACGTCGCGCTGCGTCGCCAACCCAGGATCGGAGACGACCTCCATCAAGGCGTCGATCGCCGCGGGTGAACCAATCAGGCCGAGCGATGCCGCCGCGAAGGCGCGGACCAGGTCCTCGACTCCGTCGGCAGGGTGCGTGAGTGTTCGGCCTTCGGGGTCGTCCTTCATCAGATGGAGTAGGGTCTCGACGGCATCGACCGATCCGAGAACACCCATCGAAAGGGCTGCCGCTTCGCGCGCCGTCTTCTCGGTGTGACTGAGCGTCGCCGTCAGCTCCGCGAGGACCGACGAGCCCTCTTCCGCGTGCAACATGCGCCCGATCGCGAGTGCGGCCGAGTCGACGACATCGGGGTTCGGGTCGCCGAGCGCGGCGACGAGAGCCGGCACGATCTGCTCCTTCACCTCGTTCCGGCTCGGGCGATTCGGACCGAGGGTGTCGATCGTCGTCACGATGCGTCTTGGTCCACCACCGGCCGCATCGCGAACGCTGCCCTTCACCACAGGCGTCTTCAGATCGAGGAACGGCTCCTTGTTGTGCTCCCACCAGAACTCCCAACGCTCGAAGCCCTCGCCGCCACCCTTGCGTCCACCGACACCACCACCGCTGGTCGGGCGGACGCCACCTCCGTTACCGCCGGTCGGGTCGGTCGGAACTGCGCCCGTCACCGGACCCGGACTCCTACCACGGAGGTAGCCCGACCCCGAGCTGGTTGGTCCAACAGGACTGGCCGGCGGTGTGATGTCGCCTCCACCGCCGAGGCTCGGCGGAACCGCGTTCAGCGCGGTTCCCTCTTCGGCTTCCTGCGCACCACCCCCGTTTGCCGGATCGTTGCGCGAATCGGCGAGCCGCGTCTCCCCTTCGACGACCAGGAACGAGGTGTAGGGCGTGACGAGCTGATGGGCGAGACCGAGTGTCCGGATCTCGTCCTGCATCTCGCCGTTCGGCCCGAGGGCCCGCAGGTCGTCGAGCAGCCGCTCGACCCGCGCCTTGGCCCAGATCTGCGCCACGTGTCGGCGTTCGGGAGTGGCTCGTGGAAACTCGACGGGCACATCGACCACCACGTCGTCGCCGCCGGAACGACCGCGCAGGTGCATCACGACCTTGCCGGCTCCCGTGAAGCGTCCGGAGACGACCAGCGCACGCCCTTGAAAGAGGTCGGGCAGCCGTCGCGGTTCGCGGTCGGTCACCGTGATGCCGTCCCCTTCGACGTCGAGCACCGGATCGAGGAGCAGCGGCGTCCGGACCCGTTCGAACAGGGCGGCGAGCGGTACCTCGAGGTTCGCCTCCTCGCGGACGTAGCGCGCGTCGCCGCGGCCCTCGACGGCCAGCTTGGTCAGCAGGAAGTCCTTCACGTCGTTGCCGACGCCGAACGCGAAGAGCCGCGTGGCGCCACACTGCTTGCGCCAGGCGTTGAGGATGTGGTCGGGATCGGTTTCGCCGACCGTCGGTTGGCCGTCGGTGAGGAAGACGACGGCGGAGAAGCGGTCCCGCGCCGGAGCCGCAGTCGTCGTGCGCCGTGCCGCCACGAGCGCTTCGTGGATGTTGGTGCCACCGCTGGCAGAGATCTCCCTGGCGGCTCGCCGCGCCCGCTCGAGGTTGCTCGGGGTCGCCGCGAGAAGCGGTCCGTCGCCGATGGTCGTCACGTCGTTGGCGAACGAGATCACCTCGAAGCGATCGCACGGCTTCAGGGTCGCGAGCCCGGCGAGGAGGGCCGCGCGCGCCTGCTCCATCTTGCGGCCTTCCATCGAACCGGAACGGTCGATCACGAAGACGAGGTCGCGGGCGATCTGCGGTGGCGCGGCGAGGCACGGCACCACGCGCGCCACGAACCAGCCGCCAGCGCTGGCGGCATCGTGTTGGGCGAGCAGCGTGATGTCGAAGCCGGTGCGACGGAGGATCGATCGCAGCACGAACGGGCCTGCGGGCGCGACACCGTCCCCGCTCCAGGTTGCCTCCGCGCCGGCGTCGTCGAATCGCAGCTTCGCGTCGCCGTGGGACGGGCAGTCAATTCCGGTCAGCCCATGGGCGGCGCGGACGATGACGTGGATCGCGAGGTCACCGATGGTGCCGCACCCTTGCGGCAGCGGGACTTCGAGCGTTTGCAGCCCGAGGTCATCGCGGACGACGTGCGAGTAGGTGAGCTTGACGCGAACCGTGTCGCGCGCCGGGATCGGGAAGACGTTGACGCGGAACTCGCGCCAGCCGATCTGTTCGAGGAGGCCCGGGTCCTTCTGCTTGCGAACGATGGTGTCGTAGACCGCGCGCGCCTTCGCCGCCTCCATCACACAGCCGTGCTTCTCCTTGCCGTCCATCCACATCGAGAACGAACCGATCACGGCCTCTTCGGGGAGCTGGAAGCGATAGACGCCTTCTTGCGCCGTGCAGCTGCCATTGCGGAACGTCTCGTCGACCTCGACCTTCGCGACGCCCTCCTCGATCGTCGCCTCGACGTGGAGGAGCTCGATCTTGACCGGAGTGCCCGCGGCAACCTCCAGGCGTTGCGCGCGCGCGGTCGCTGCGAGCCCGACTACCACGAGGAATCCCGAGATCCATGGACGAATCGACATGGCTGCTCCTCCTGAGTCGAGTGGAGCGAATCGTGGACCGCGAGCCGGTTCGCTGACGTTCCAGCGACGCCGCTCCGCGAGCCGAGTGGACGGTGGTGCGCCGAGTCGTGTCCCGGCGGTGACGACGGTGGTCGGCGCCTCCCTTGATGGCGCTCACGAATCGGCCACGATGCGGCGATCGCGACGAGCGGGCACGATGGGCTGCCACCATGGGCTGGTTTCTGCAACCGCTGGGGCTGCTGGCACTGCTGGGAATCCCGGCGGTGATCGCGCTGCACCTCTTCCGGCGCCGTTTCGCGCCACGCCGCGTGAGTGCCCTCTTCCTGTGGGAGGCGGCCGATCGCACCGCCGTGAGCGGCCGCACGGTCGAGCGGCTCCATCGGAATCCGTCGTTCTGGTTCGAGCTGCTCGCCGCGGCCTTCCTTGGCCTGCTCTGCGCCGGTCCGCGCCTGCCGTGGACGCAGCCGGCGCGCCACTTGGTGGTCGTGCTCGATGGCTCCGCTTCGATGCTCGCGAGTGACGGGGCTCGCACCTTTCGCGACGCCGCGTTGCAGGAGGTGACGGCGCGGATCGAACAGCTACCGCGTCGCTCGCGCGTGACCGTGATCCAGAGTGGCTCGCCCCCGCGGCTGCTCACCGGACCGGCGGCGTTTCCCGCCGAGGCGACGGCACGGCTCGCCGACTTCCGTCCGGGAATCGGCCGTCACGACCTCGGCCCGGCACTGGCGCTCGCGCAGGAGATCGCCGGCAACGCCGCCGTTCTCCTGGTGACCGACGACTACGCGCCCGACCGCTTTGCACCCGAGCTCGAGCTGCGGTCGGTCGGCACCGCCCAGGACAACGTCGGTTTCACGCACGTCGCACGCACGCGCGAAAAGGGACAGGAGAAGGCATTCGTCACCATTGCGAGCTTCTCCACGCGTGCCGAGCGGCGCCGTCTGACGTTGCGCGCCGCCGAGCAGGTGGTCGCGACACGTGACGTGGCGCTCGCGCCGGGCGAGCGGCTCCACTTCAGCTTCGACCTGCCCGATCGGACACCGACGCTCGAGGCGACGCTCGACGAGCTGGCGGACGCGGCGACCCGTTCGGCGGCCAACGCAACCGCCGACGCCCTGCCGGTCGATGACCACGCGTGGCTCGCGCCGATCGCGCCGCGCGTCGTGGCGCTTGCTTGCACGCTCGAGCCGGCGCTGGCGGTCGCCTTGGGCTTGATGAGCCGCCCCGATGCGCCGTCGCGCGTCGATCGCTGGTGCGCGCTGGTGAACGACGCCGTGGCTCGGCCCGAAGCCGAGGCGCACCTGGTGGTCGCGGCGGCCGCAGCGACCGGCGCTGCCGCGTGGAGCTTGGTGGTGCCGCCGTGTGCCGACGCGGAGCGGCGTGATCTGATCGGGCCATTCCTGATCGAGAAGCGCCATCCGTTGCTGCGTGGGCTCACGCTCGACGGCATCGTCTGGAGCCTTCCGGTGGGTCACTCCTGGTCGGGCGCTCCACTGATCTCGGCGGGCGATCTGCCGATGCTCACCGAAGAGACGGTGGGGGAGCGCCATGGGTTCACGCTGGCGTTCGATCCGGCGCGCTCCTCGCTTCAGCGGTCGCCCGATTGGCCGATCCTGCTGGTCAACCTCGCCGAGATGCGCCGCGCAGAGCTGCCTGGTCCGGAGCGCACCAACCTGTCGACCGGTGACGCGTTCGTCGCGCGGGGCGCCGGCGAAGGGATCTTCACAGTGCGGGCACTCGTTGCCACCGCGCGCGGCGAGCCCGGCGCGCCCGCTGAACGCGAGGTGACCGCGCGCGGCACGCTCGTGATCGACGAGCTACAGCAGCCCGCTCTCTACCGCGCCGAAGCGAGCGACGGGCGCCGCTACGACTTTGCCGTGAACGCGCTCGATGCCGCCGAGTCCGATCTGCGCGCGCTGCGTCCGGGTCGGCGGCCGTCGGCGCTCGCGCTGGCGGAGCTCGCGGCGAGCTTCAGCGGCGTCGACCTCACGCTGCTGCTGCTCGTGCTCGCGGTGCTCCTCGCCGATTGGCTCTATCTCTCGCGCGTGGGCGGCCGCTGATGGGGCTGCTCTATCCCGAGCTCCTGTTGCTGCTGTTGCCCGCGCTGTGGGTTTGGTGGCGCCATCGCGATCCGCGGCGCGCAACACAAGCCGTGCGGTTGCTTGCGTTGTTGCTGGTCGGTGGCGCGCTGGCAGGGCCCTACCTCCGGCTGGCCGCGGAGGGACGCGATCTCGTGGTGGTGGTCGATCGATCGCACTCGGTGCTGGCGGAGAGTGATGCGCAGGTCGGGGAGCTGGTCGCACAAGCCGAGGCGCTGCGAACGCGGGGCGATCGCGTCGCGGTGGTGAGCTTCGGCGCGCACGCGGCGGTTGAACGGCTCCCTTCCGAGAGTGCGCGCTTCAGCGGCTGCGAGCGGCCGCTCGATCGCGACGGATCGAACCTGGCGGAGGCACTCGAGACGGCGCTCGAGCTCGTGCCGCGCGGGCGCGCCGGTTCGCTCCTCGTGTTGTCCGACGGCGAGAGCAACGGCGGCGACGCGGTGGCTGTTGCCCGTCGCGCGCGCGCCCGCGGCGTGCGAATCGACACGCGCGCCGTCGTGCGTCCCGTGCAGTCGGACCTGTCGATCGAGCGGATCGAGCTACCCGAGGAGGTCGCGATCGGCGAGCCCTTCCAGTTCGCCGCGTGGATCCGCGCCGATACGCGCGGCGAGTCGGAGTTCACGCTGACGCGGGGTGGCGTCGTGCTCAGCTCGGGGCGGCGGGTCTTCGAGCAGGGGTTGAACCGTGTGGTCTTCCGCGACGTGCTCGAGCGCGCCGGCACGGCGCAGTACGACGTGAAGCTCGGCACGGCCGACGATCGCATTCCCGAGAACAACCACGGTGTCGGCGCGCTGCGCGTACGCGGGCCGCCGTCGCTGCTGGTGGTGAACGACGACGGCGCGGTCGACACGCTGGTGCTGGCACTCCGCGCGGCGCGGCTCGACGTGCGCGTGACGCGGCCGGAGACGGCGCCAGCGAGTCGCGTCGAGCTCACCGCGTTTCGCGCCGTCTTCCTCGAGAACGTGGCGGCCGGGCGGCTCGGCGACCGGCTGCTCGCGCTGCGCGACTTCGTGACGGAACGCGGCGGTGGCCTGCTGCTGACGGGCGGGCGCGCGAGCTTCGGCATCGGCGGCTACTACAAATCGCCGCTCGACCCGCTGCTGCCGGTCTCGCTCGAGATGCGCCAGGAGCATCGCAAGCAGGCAGTGGCGATCGCGATCGCCCTCGACCGTTCGGGATCGATGGCGATGCCGGTCGCGGGCGGCTTGCAGAAGATGGACCTCGCCAACCTCGGCACCGTCGCCGCGCTCGAGCTCTTGTCGCCGTTCGACTCCGCGGCGGTGATCGCCGTCGACTCGACGGCGCACGTGATCCAGCCACTCGCGGCGGCCGCCGACGTGCAGGCGATGGCCCGTCGCGTGCGCGCCATCGAGTCGGGTGGCGGTGGCATCTTCACGCACACCGCGCTGGTGGCGGCGTTCGACCAGCTCGACGACGCGGAGCAGCTCAACCGTCACGCGATCCTCTTCGCCGATGCCGCCGATGCCGAGGAGCACGAGGGGTGCGACGAGCTGATCGAGCGCGGCTTGAAGGCGGGGATCACGCTTTCGGTGATCGCGCTCGGTACCGAATCCGACTCGGACGCCGAGTTCTTGAAGGAGATCGCGAAACGCGGCCAGGGCGAGGCGCACTTCACGGTCGATCCCGTCGATCTGCCGCGCCTCTTCGCGCTCGACACCATGACCGCGGCGCGTTCGATGTTCGTCGAGGAGCCGACCGGCGTCCGGCTGCTCCCCGACCTCTTCGCGATGGGCGAGCTGCCTGGCGGCGCCTTCCCCGATCTCACCGGCTACAACCTGAGCTGGCTCCGGCCGGGTGCCACCGCCGGTGCGATCACCACCGACGACTATCGGGCGCCGATCGTCGCGTTCCACCAGTTCGGCCTCGGCCGCACCGCCGTCTACTGCGCGCCGATCGGCGGCCAGTACGGCGGCGCGGTCGTCGCGTGGGAGGGCTTTGCCACCCTCTTCGTGACGCTCGCGCGTTGGTTGGCCGGTCAGGAAGAGCCCGCGGAGTTCTTCGCCTCGGTGCGGCGCGAGGGCAAGGAGGAAGTGATCGCGGTCGAGCTCGACCGTTCGGTCAATCCCTCGCCCGATACCTCGTTGCTCGAAGCGCGCGTCCAAGCGCCCGATGGAAAGGTGGTGAGCCTGCCGCTCGAGCGGGTCGGCGCCGATCGTTTCGAGGCACGCGTGCCGCTCGCGCAGGAAGGCGTCGCGATCGGCGTCGTGCGGCTCGCGGGCAACCGATTCGTGACGCTGCCGCCGCTCGCGCTCCCGTACTCACCTGAGTTCGAGCGCAGCCTCGATCCCTCGCGGGGCGAGCGGCTGCTGCGCGAGGTGGCGCGCGAGTCGGGAGGCATGGTCGCGCCGGCGGTGGCCGAGCTGTTCCGCGGCGATCGCGCCGGCACCGCCACTCGCCTGATCGCGCGCGAGCTTGCGTTGATCGCGCTGTTGCTGGTCGTGCTGGAGATCGCCGCGCGGCGATTGAGTCTCTGGAGTGGCGTGCCGCTGCCGGCATGGGTTGCGCCAGTGTTGGAGGAGACGCGCCGGCGTGTGGCCGACGCTGCACGCAAGATCTGGCCATTGCGGAGCGCGCAGCCCACGGCAACGACGGAGGCGTCGTCACCGAGGCAACCTGCGCGGATCGAGCCGGAGTCGACCGGCTCCAAGTCGCCACAGGCGATTACAACGCCGCCTCCACGCGAGACGGTCGCCGACGCGCTCGCTCGCGCCAAGCGCGCGGCCGGTCGCGAGCTCGAGCGTTGATCAGCCACCTCACGCGGGATCGATCTCGTCGAAGAGCACGCGCTTGCCGTCGATGCGGGCGTAGATCAGGTGGACCACGAGCGCGGGATGGCGTGCCTGCAGCAGCGTGCGTGCGTGTCGCAGGTCTTCCATCTGCCGGTTCTCGAGCCGGTTGCCGTCATGGGCCGGGTGCTTTCTCCGGTAGTACGAGCAGCCCTGGTGTGCAACCAGCCAGACCGCGTGCAGGTCGTGCGACGCGAGCAGCAGCTCGAACGACTCCTCGAGCACGCGCGCATGGTCGAAGGAGGAGGCCCAGGCGTCGATCCCCGCCGGCCCACCCGGCAGCGCGATCATGTCGGGCCGTTCCGAGACGCGCCGCTGCGCGAACTCCTCGAGGTGGGGGTGGTAGCGGCCGTCGGAGCAGCAGACGACCAGCGTCTGGGGTCGTTCATCCGACCACGGTTTCGACGAGACGTGGGTCGCGGGTGACGTCGTCGACATGCAGGTCTCCTTTGCGTCGTCGAGCATGCGCATCCGACGAACTGCCTACTCGCCGTCGTCGCTCCACCGTTCGGGCACCCACTTGGCGGCCGAATCATCGGCATCCCTCGTCGCGCTCCGGTGCGTACAGTAGATCTCTCGCCCGTGTCCGGGGCGGCACCCTCCAACGAGGAGTTCGATCCACCGGTGCATCCCAGCCGCTCCGCGCGGTCGCTCGCGAGTGCTCGATGAACACGAGCTCGGAGCAGTACGTCTTCATCAGCTACAGCCGCAAGGACCTCGTCTGGCGCGATCGGATCGTCCA
>CAYRQC010000056.1:0-3703 GCA_964426265.1 uncultured Phycisphaerales bacterium
AGATCGCCCTGCGCCCACGCCAGCAGCGCGCCGTAGAGGATGCCGATCACGGCCAGTGCCAGCAGCACCGGCACCGCCTGCGTGGTCGCCTGCGGGAAGAGCGGCAGGCAGAAGCGCATCAGCCCGTAGGTTCCCATCTTCAGCGTGATGCCGGCCAGGATCACCGAGCCGCCGGTCGGCGCCTCGACGTGGGCATCGGGCAGCCAGGTGTGGAACGGCACCAGCGGCACCTTCACGCAGAAGGCCGCCGCAAACGCGGCGAAGAGCCAGTGCTGTTGTGTGGGCGTCAGCGCCCGCGTCGCGTGCCGCACGGCGTCGAAGTCGGCGCTACCGGTGTGGTGCATCAGCCAGAGGATGGCGATCAGCAGCAACAGCGAGCCGGCCACCGTGAAGAGGACAAACTTGACCGCCGCGTAGGTGCGCCGCGCGCCGCCGTAGATCCCGATCACCAGGTAGAGCGGGATCAAGCTCATCTCAAAGTAGACATAGAAGAGCGCGAGGTCCTGCGCCGCGAAGACGCCGACCATTCCGCCTTCCATGGCGAGCAGCAGCACGCAGTACTGCTTGGTGCGGTCGTGCACGTGACCGTACGACGCCAGCACCACGAGGGGCATCAGCAGCGTGGTCAGCACGACGAGTGGCGCCGAGATGCCGTCGACGCCGAGATGGAACCGGATCCCGAGCGCGGGGATCCACGCGACGTCGAGCTCGTGCGAGAGCCCGCCCGACGCCGCCGTGGCGAGCAACGGCAGTGAGGCGACGAAGGTCGCGATGGTGACCAGCAGCGTCACCACCCGCGCCGGCTCGGCCGCGAGCCGCGGCAGGAACACCAGCACCGCGGCCGCGAGCAGTGGCAGGAACGTCACGGTGGCGAGCAAGGAGTCGTTCATCGGCAGCCTTCCACCGCGCTCACCGTACGGCCAGCCAGAGCAGGAGCACGGCGCCGACGAGCATCCAGAAGGCGTAGGCGTGGACGACGCCCGTTTGCAGCAGTCGCACCACGGTGCCGAGCAGCGCGGCGAGCTGGCCCGCGCCGCGGAAGAGGGCGTCGACCACGCGCTGGTCGAACTCGCGACAGAGGTCGGCGATGAACCGCAGCGGCCGGACCAGCACGCCCTGGTAGATCTCGTCGAGGAAGAAGCGGCCCGCGAGCAGGCGCGCCAGCCGCGGTGTGGTCAGCTCGAGCGTGCGCGGCACGACGAACTCGCCGTGGTCCGCGGTGTACCACTTGGCGCCGATGCGCCACGCCAGCACGGCGATCATGAAGGCGAGTGCCATGAGGCACCACGTCAGCAGCGGCTCGAGATGGGCTGGGTGGGGGCTTGCAGCGAGGACCGGCTCGAGCCACTCGTGGAGTGGCATCCAGTGCAGCGCCTCGAAGCCGAGCGCGACGCCGCCGACCAGCGCCAGGAGCTTCAGCACCGCGAGGGCCATCGCCATCGGCGCCGGTGCCTCGTGCGGATGGAGGTGGGGGTCACCGCGACTCTCGCCGTCGAAGCAGAGCGTCATCATCCGCGACGTGTAGAAGGCCGTGAGTGCCGCCGTGCCGACGCCAAGTCCCCAGAGCACGTAGCTCGAGAGATGGCCCGCGTGGCCCTGCGCGAACGCGACCCCGAGGATCTCGTCCTTCGAGAAGAAGCCGGCGAACGGCGCGATGCCGGCGAGAGCGAAGGCGCCCCAACGCATGGCCGCGGCGGTGCGCGGAAGGTGGTGCTTGAGACCGCCCATCTTCCAGAGATCCTGCTCGCCGTGGAGTGCGTGGATCACCGCGCCCGACCCGAGGAAGAGCAGCGCCTTGAAGAAGGCGTGGGTCACCACATGGAACGCGGCCGACGCGAAGGCGCCGAGCCCGCAGGCGAGAAACATGTAGCCGAGCTGGCTGATCGTCGAGTAGGCGAGCACCCGTTTGATGTCGCGTTGCCGCAGCGCGATCAGCGCAGCGAACAGCGCCGTCAGCCCACCGACCCACGCCACGACATCGAGCGCCCACGACGCCGCGACGAAGAGCGGCGACAGCCGGCAGAGCAGGTAGATGCCCGCCGTCACCATGGTCGCGGCGTGGATCAGCGCCGAGACGGGGGTCGGTCCCGCCATCGCGTCGGGGAGCCAGACGGAGAGCGGCAGCTGTGCCGACTTGCCGGCCGCGCCGACGAAATAGCCGAGCGCGAGCAGCGGCGGGATCGGCGCCGCGGCGGCGATCAGCGGCGGCAGCTCGCGCGGCGTGAGCGTGCCGAACAGCTTCCAGGTCCAGAACAGCGCGATCAGGAAGCCGACGTCGCCGATCCGGTTGACGAGGAACGCCTTGCGCCCCGCGTTGGCGGCCGTCTCCTTGCCGTACTCGAAGCCGATCAGCAGATAGGAGCAGAGGCCGACCCCTTCCCAACCGAGGAAGGTCAAGACGAGGTTCTCGCCGAGCACCAGCATCAGCATCGAGAAGAGGAAGAGGCAGAGGTAGGCGAAGTAGCGCGCGTAGCCCTCCTGCTCCTTGCCGTCGTGATCGACCATGTAGGCGATCGAGTAGAGGAAGATCAGGCTGCCGACACCGGTGATGAAGAGCGTCCAGGTGATCGAGAGCGGATCGAGCCACGCGCCGGCCGTGAGGGCGAGGTGGCTCGTGCCGCTCCCGAGGTCGATCCAGGTCCAGAACGGCGCCGCGATCGCGCGCCGCTCCGCCGGCAGTCCGAGCAGCTTCGCGAAGCAGATCAACGCGAGGACGAAGCAGGTCGCGGCGGTCGCGAAGGCGATCTTGCCGGGGAGCTTCCCGGGCAGCAGCCGGCCGCAGCAGCCGAGGAACGCGGCGGCGAGCAGCGGCAGCAGCAGCAGGAGCCCGGCGATCACCGTCATGCCCGCAGCTCCCGGACCGCGTCGGCGTTGACCGTCTTCTTCAGCCGGAAGAGTGCGAGCAGGAGCGCGAGCCCGACCGCGACCTCGGCGGCCGCCACGGCGATGACGAAGAGGGCATAGATGGTGCCGCGCGCCGGCTCATGGTCACGCGCGCCGGCGACAAAGGCGAGGTTGGCCGCGTTCAGCATGAGCTCGACGCTCATGAACATGATGAGGCTGTTGCGCCGGGCCACGAACCCGGCGATGCCGAGGCCGAAGAGCAGCGCGGAGAGGATGAAGTACCAGGATTGCGGAACCATCAAGTCCAGGTGTTCCTGTGGAGCGTTCTCGAGAGCTTTCCTTTGGACGTCGCGGTCAGATCGGTTCATCCGATCGCGGCCGGCGCGCCAGGTGGATGGCGCCGACCATGGCGATGAGCAGCAGCAGCGAGACGACCTCGAAGGGGAGGGCGTACTTGGTGAAGAGGACGTTGGCGACGTTGCCGGCAGTGGCGGGCTGGAATGGCTCGTCGGGCGTCGCGACGGCGCGCAGCTCGCGTGCCCGCGCGAACGGGACGACAATCAGGGCGAGCGTCGCGAAGCCGGCGAGGAGCGACGCCCCGCGCGCGATCGAGAGCCCTTCGAACGGGGTGGTCTCGAGGTTGAGCAGCAGGATCACGAACAGGAAGAGGACCATGATCGCGCCGGCGTAGACCATCACCTGGATCGCGCCGAGCAACCCCGCGCCGAGCGTGAGGAAGAGCCCCGCGACACCGAGGAACGCGCCCACCAACCAGAGCGCCGCATGCACCGCGTTGCGGCGCGTGACGACGTTCACCGCGCCGATCAGCGCGATGGTCGAGAAGAGGAGGAACGCGGTC
>CAYRQC010000057.1:0-3435 GCA_964426265.1 uncultured Phycisphaerales bacterium
CTCGGCGTACATCGCGCCGATGAACAACCCGCCCTCGACGGCGAGTGCGGGCTGCGTCGCCTCGGCGTCGCGGAACTTCCGGCGGCCGTGAGCGTTGCAGCGTAAGCCGTCCACGAGCGGCGTGTAGACGACCGCCTGGCCAGGGTGCCACGAGGCCCCATGCCGAGAAACACAAAGAGGTCACGTCCGTGGTCAGTCGCCGCCGCTCAAGCGGCGCTGAAGGAGTTGGCCGCGTCTGGCCTCTCGGTGAGGGCCTTCGCTCGCCGTGAGGGGGTCGACGACGATCGCATCTACCGCTGGCGACGCCGCTTCGCCGCCGAGCGCGAGCCCCGGGGCGTCGCGACGCCGACTGTATCGCCCGCGCTCATTGAGCTCCGCCCGAGCCCGCGTCGCAGTGAGCCCGTCGAGGTCGTGCTCGCGTCGGGCGTCATGCTGCGTGTTTCCGAGACCATCGACCCGGCCGCGCTCACGCGGCTCGTCGCGGCGCTGCGATGATGCTGGGCCTGCCGCCGAGCGTCCGCACCTTCGTCGTCACGCAGCCCGTCGACGGACGCAAGGGCGCTGACAGCCTGATGACGATCGTCCGCGACCTGCTCGCGCACGATCCGCTCTCCGGCCACTTCTATGTCTTCTTCACTCGACGCTACGACGGTGTGCGCATCGTCTATTGGGATCGAAACGGCTTCGCGATGTGGTCGAAGCGCCTTGAGCGCGGCCGCTTCCACCCGGCGTTCTCCGACGACGGCAGGTTGACCGCGAGCGCCGTCGAGTCCGCGGAACTCGGGCTCGTCCTGGAGGGCATCGACCTCGCCGGCGCGCGTCGCCGCCCGCGGTGGGAGCCGTCGAAGAAGAACGAGATCACGATGAATTCGGAGATCGCCCGCGTCGTCTAACGCAGCGATGAACGAGCAGCGGATCACCTCGCCATATGCACCCGACCTGGGCGAGGTGCGTGCGTTCCTGGAGCGGATGATCAGCTCAATGCGCTTCATCGAGCTCGTCTGCGCGGTCCTCGCGTTCGTCCGGCGCGTCTGCGAGATCAACGGCGAGTTGTCGAAGAAGTTGGCCTACCTGCGTCGAGCACGGCCACGCTCCGAAGTGCTCGCCCGCCTCGAGCGGCAGCTCATACTGCCTCACGTAGGCCTCGGCGCGGCTGCGTCGAAAGAGGGAACCGAGCCGGCGCCCAAGCCAAAGAAGAGCCGCAAGGGGCGCCACCCCGGCCGCGCCGCGCTGCCCGCGCACCTCGAGCGCGTGGAGAAGAAGAATCCTGTCCCGCCCGACATGCGCACCTGCCCGTTGTGCGGCACCGAGATGACCACCGTCGGCCACTCGCGCTGCGAGACCTTGAACGTCATTCCAGCGAAGGTCGTCGTCGACGTGCGCATTGACGAGCGCGTCGCCTGCCCCAAGGACGACACCATCTTCTCAGCGCCCACGCCGCCGGCGATCGTCGAGCGCGGCAAGCTCGGCGACAGGCTGATCGTCGAGGCCACGGCCGACAAATACCTCGAACACACACCCGTCGAGCGTCAGTGCACCCGCTTCGCGCGCATGGGCGTCGACGTCGCGCCGCAGACACTCGGCCGCGGCGTCGCCGCGCACATCGATCTCCTCGAGCCCATCGCGAAGCTCATCGCGGCGCTCACGCGTGGCCCCGGATATCTCGGCACCGACGCCACCGGGATCCCGGTGCTCGATCCCAAAACCGAAGACGGGATTCGGACAGGCGCGATCTGGAATTGGACGAATGCGCGCTGGGTCTCCTTCCACTACTCGCCGAGCGCCGACTCGGACAGCGTGCGCGACTTTCTCCAGGATGACCTTGTTCGCACCGTGCAGTGCGACGGCACCAACACGTTGACGTTCCTCGAGCGCGCCGGCGGCAAACGGCCAGGGTGTTGGAGCCATGGGCGCCGCGGCCTCGTCGAAGTGGCGCGCGCCGGCGATCTCATCGCGCTCGAAGGGATCAAGAAGATCGCTGGCATCTTCAAAGTCGAACGCGAGTCATCTCTCGCGGGAGACAACGCCGAAGAGCGGCGGCGGCGACGCCAGGAAGTGACGCGTCCGATCCTGGACGATCTCAAGCAGTGGATCGACGAAAAGCGCGGCATCATCCCGCCGAAGACGAAGCTCGGGCGCTCGCTCGGCTATCTCCACCGGCAATGGAAGCGGCTCGTGCTGTTCTTGGAGGACGGCAACATCGAGGCCACCAACAACCGCCGCGAGCGCGAGCTGCGCCGGCTGATCCTCGGCAGGAAGAACTGGCTCTTCACGTGGCTCGACGACGGCGGCAAGCGCGTCGCCGCCATCCTGTCGATCATCGCGACCTGCATCGCGCACGACGTGAACCCGCGCGCCTACCTGCACGTCGTCACGAAGCTCATCGTCGAAGGCTGGCCGCAGAAAAAGCTGCGCGATCTCCTGCCCGACCGAATCGTCGCCACCCATCCCGAGCTCTGCGCCAGGCGCCACCCACCTGCGCTACCGCCGTAAACCATCGGTTCCGGCAGTCGTGCGCCGGCGGCTGTCCCTCGACGGACGAAGGGCCGCGCGGCGAGCACCCGATTTCGGCAGGCCTCGATCGAGGGCGCGCCGCGCCGAGGCGATCGTGCAGCCCAGTCGGTGCGCGACCTGCGGCCACGTGCGGCCCGCGGCGCGCAACTCCGCGACGCGCTCGGGCGACGGCGCGTTCTTGCCGAGCGGGCGACCGAGCTTCTTGCCTGCGCGCCGCGCAGCAGTGAGACCGTCGAGTGTGCGCTCGACGATGATGGCGCGCTCGAACTCCGCGACGGCCGCGAGGACGGTCAGCGTGAGATCCGAGACGGCGTCGTTCTGGGGGTTCACCTCGAGCCCCTGCGCGACGGCGACGAAGCCGACGCCCGCCGAGCGCAGCCGGCGCAGATTCGCGAGCAGATCGAGCGTCGAGCGGCCCCAGCGATCGAGGCGCTGCACGAGGACGACGTCGATCGCCCCGCGCTGTGACGCGGCGAGCACCCGATCGAGACCGGGACGAACGCTGCCACGGCCCGACGCGGTCTCTTCCACCTCGAGCACGATGCGCAAGCCGCGCATGGCGGCCGCCGCGCGAAGCTCGCCGCGCGCAAGCCGCGGATTCTGCTCACGCGTGCTTACTCGGTGGTAGAGCGCTGCCCGAGGCCGGTCCTTCCTTCGCGCCATGCCGAGAGCCCAACATGATTAGCCTCGGCGGTCACCAACAGTTGCAGGGCGGAGTCAAGCCCTGGGGCACTACGCGGCGGTGGACGGGTTACGAATCACAACCTCACCCTTTCGCTGCCGCCCGACCAGAGCGCGCTCGTTCTCGGCGACGAGATCCGGCTGACCCAGGTCGTGGAAAACCTCCTGACGAACGCCGCCAAGTACACGTACGCAGGCGGGCAGATCGCGCTGACGCTCGAGTCGCGCAAGGACACCGCA
>CAYRQC010000058.1:0-4079 GCA_964426265.1 uncultured Phycisphaerales bacterium
TGCTGCCGTGGGGGATCGACCTGCAACGTTTCGCGCCGCAGAGAGTGACGAGCCCGCGACGGTTCGATCAAGAGCGCGCCGCTGACACCGAGCACGTCGTTGCTGAGAGAGTCGACAGCACCGTCGACAGCACTGTCGACAGCACCACGGTTGCTACTGGCGTCGCCACCGGTAGCCATCGCCCGTTCCGCGTGCTCTCCGTCTGCCGGTTCGTCCCCAAGAAGGGGCTGCTCGACGCACTCGACGCGTTCGCGGCATTGCCGCGCGCCGGCATCGCGGCCGAGTTCCTGTTGGTGGGTGACGGACCGCAGCGACCACAGTTGGAAGCGCGCGTCGCGGCACTCGGGATCGCGCAGCACGTTCGTTTCGCCGGCTTTGTCGATACCACCGAGCTTCCCGTGCTCTTGCGCCAGCACGACCTCTTCTTTCACCCGAGCGTCACGTCCGCTGACGGCGACCAGGAGGGCGTTCCAACCGCGATCCTCGAAGCGGCTGCGAGCGGCCTTCCCGTCGTCGCCACGCGCCACGGCGGCATCCCCGATGCGGTGCGCGACGGCGAGACAGGTTGCCTCGTCGCCGAGCACGACGTGGCGGGACTCGCCAACCACTTGCTGGCCCTCGCACGCGATGCCGCTCGCTGCACCACCCTCGGTAGAGCCGGCCGCGCCCATGTCGTTCGCCACTTCGATACCGTGACCCAGAACGCACGCCGCGAGGAGCTCTATCTCGAGCTGCTGCGCGCCGGCTGCCGCCATGCACCGCGCTGAGGACGAATCACGCACACCGATCCGACGTACCGATCCGGGGATCCTACGGCGGAGGAAACCGCACACTCCGCCGTCGGTGGTGCGGAAAACATCGGCGTAGGATCCCCGGATCGGTACGCCGATCTGAACCGATTGCCCTTGAACCAACCGTCCTGAACCCGAAACGATGCATCGCCGCCTTTGTCTCCAGAACATCCCGGTGTTGCTCTTCCACAGCGTTCGCACGCGCGGTGCGCCGATGGAGGGGCCGGGCGGTGCGTTGTCGATCGAGGCCGATCTCTTGGAACGTGGGCTGATCGCACTGCGCGATGCCGGCTACCAGACGATTCGATGCCATGAGCTGGTGGACGCACTCGCTCACGGCGCGCCGCTGCCCGCGCGACCATTGCTGCTGACGTTCGATGACGGCTGGCTCGACAACTGGACGGTGGCGACGCCGGTCCTCGCACGCGTTGGTTTGCATGCGACGCTGTTCGTCGCGACCGACTTGATCGAGGCCGGCGATCGACCACGGCCGACGCTCGCGGATGTAGCTGCCGGTAATTCCGCCTCCCTCGCTGCCGATGTTCCGCAGCAAGGCTTCGTCCGCGCGGCCGAGCTGCGCGCCATGGAGGCGAGCGGCGTCTTCGAAGTTCAGGCGCACTCGGCGTCGCACGCGGTGCTCGCCGAAGAAGGCGCACGCACGATCTGGTTCGGCGAGCGCGGCCCGAGCGAGAGCGACGCGGCACAGCGCGCGCGCATTGCCGACGACCTGAAACGGTGCCGTACGCGCCTGCGCGAGCTGCTCGGCCACGACGTCGACTACCTCGCCTGGCCCGGCGGCGGAGTGAGCCGGGCCGGGCTCGACGTTGCGCTGCGCGAGGCCGGCTTCCGTGCGACCTTCCTGACCAACGAGTGGGCGAGCGAGGTGGTGCCGTCGGCCACCGCGATTCCGCGCGTCTTCTTCTCGCAGCACTGGCGCGGGCCGCTCGCCGACACCGCGCGCGTGCTCAAGCTGCGCGGCGTCGTCGACTTCGAGAGCGGCGCGCCGCTCGGCTATGCGCGCCTCTTCGCGGCGAATCGCTTGATGGAAGTCGGGCGGCTGCTCGGCGCGCAGGAGGCGTCGTGAGCGGTGCGCGTCGAGAGCTGTTGCTCGCGGCGTTCGGCGGTGCGCTCGGCGGGGTCGCGGTGGGTGAGGCGGAGTGCCTGGCGATCCTGTACGGGACGGGAGTGGTCGTCGCCACGCCGGTGGCGGACTCGCTCGGTGTCGCGCTGCGCTACGCCGTATTTGCTGCACTCCTCGCGGTTGCGAGCGCGCTGTTGCTCTGGTTGTGGCGAGCGCGCAGGCGCAGCGACGGACGCGGGCTCGGGCATGGGTTCATTCTTGGCCGCGCACTGACGTCGCTTGGAACCGTCCCGCTCGCGATCGGTGCCGCGACCGCGGGAGTGGCATTCATCGTGGCCGGCGACTGGGTGCACGAGCGCGTGCTCGCCAACGTCGGGTTCTTCGCGCTGCGCTCGTTGTTGGCGACCGGCGGGCTCGCGATCGGCGCAGCGTTGCTCGGGCTGTTGGTAGCGATCGGCGGCACGCGGGCGCGGCGGACGACCGGGCTCATCACAACAATCATCCTCTCGGCGGCACTTGGAGTGATCGCGTTGTCGAGAGCGAGCTGGGGCTCGAGCACTGGAAGTGTCGATTCCAATGCGATGACCACGACGGCCAGCAAGACTCGCGCGGGCGTGGAGGCCACGCCGGTCGCCGAACCGTCCTCCCGTCCCCGCCCCAACATCATCATCCTGGTGATCGACACCCTGCGCGCTGATCGCCTCTCCTGCTACGGCTATGCCCGCCCGACCACCCCCGAGATCGACGCGCTCGCGCGACGCGGCGTCCTCTTCGAGCGCGCATGTGCACAGGCGCCGATGACGCGTGGCTCGGTGGCGTCGCTGATGACGTCGCTCTATCCCGATGCACACGGCACCAACGACGTGATGGATCGGCTGCCGGAGTCGGCGACGACGCTCGCCGAAACACTTCACGACCACGGCTGGCACACCGCCTGTTTCAGCACCAACGAAAACGTCTCGCCCGTCTTCGGTTTTGATCAAGGGTTTGACACCTTCTGGCTGCACCGATTGAGTCGGATCGAGCGATTCACGGCGTATGGACGTCTCTCGCACTACATCACGGAGACGCTCGGCTTCGGGCGGGTGAGCGCCGACCTCGACGGCAGCGATGCGTGCTCGGTGACCGATGCGGTGTTGTCATGGCTGCCGGAGCGGCGCCGCGCGGCCGCGCCCGCGGCCGCGCCCCTCTTCCTCTATGTGCAGTACATCGATCCCCACAGTCCGTACGCGCCGCCCGAGGATCTGCTGAACCACCCTTCGCCCGATCCCGAGCGGATGGCGACGCACGGCCACTTCCCACACAACTGCCCGCCCCACCCGTTCGGTCGTTGGCCCGAGCAGGAGCCCGGCATCGCCGAGGGCATCTCACAGCTCTACGACGCCGAGATTCGCTACTGCGATCGCGAGATTGGCCGGTTGGTGCGCGAGCTCGAGACGCGCGGCCTCCTCGACCAGAGCTGGCTCCTGATCACCGCCGACCATGGCGAGGAGTTCTTCGACCACGAGCAGCTCGGCCACGGCCAGTCGATGTACGAAGAGCTGTTGCATGTGCCGCTGATCGTGCTCGGGCCAGGGTTGGTGCCCGGGCGAGTGGCGGCGCCGGTGCAGATCGTCGATCTCTACCCGACTCTCCTCGCCGTCGCCGGCATCGAGAGCGACGCTGAGCTGCACGGTCGCGACTTGGCGGAACTGCTCGCCGATCCGGGTGGAACCGGCGCCGGCACGGGCACGGGCACCAGCGGCACAGCCCCCAACCGAGTCCTCTTCTCCCAACGCGTGAGCGACCCGCCGCTTGCCATGGTGAGCATCGGCACCGAGAAGCTCGTCCTCATCGAGCACGCCGGCCAATCGAAGGCGCTGCTCTTCGATCTCGCCGCCGACCCGCATGAGCAGCACGATCTCGCCGCCGCGCGCCCCGACCGCGTCGAGGCGCTCACCAAGCTCCTGATCCAGCGCCGCGCCGCCGCCCGCGCCGCCCGCTTGCCAGGCAGCTCCAGAGCCGCCGTCGGCCAGGAGTCCCTCGACATCCTGCGTAAGCTCGGCTACCTCGGTGATTGAGGTGCCACCGAGGTGCCTGGCCCAAACCCACCGCCTGATCGGTGCCAGGCACCGGGGACCCGGGGGGTTTGTGCCAGGCACCGATCGATCGGTCAGGAGAGTTCTCTGTCCTCTACACGCCTCTCATCCACTCCGTCGAGTGACACT
>CAYRQC010000059.1:0-12354 GCA_964426265.1 uncultured Phycisphaerales bacterium
CCTTCACCGCAGCGCGATGGGTCGGGGAGAGGCGGCGGCGCCAAGCGCTGCGCGCGGCGGCGCCGGCGGTCGTCTGTGCACTGGAGCCCTCGGCTTGGGGCGCGGTGACCGGTGCCGTCGCGGTGACACCCAGCAGTTCGAGCTGCTCTGGATCGAGGAGCTCTGCATGGGGGAGCTGTCGCGGCGCAAACGCGTCGGTGCGTCCGGGTGACTCCGCGCCCCAAAGCAGCTCGGCGTCGCCACGACCGCGCGTGATGCCACCGGCGCCCGGCATGCCGATCGGGATCACGCCATTCGCCGTTCCGTCGCCATCGTGGACCAGCAGCTCGGCGTCACCGACGCCGTCACCGAGACCACTTCAGCCACCGCCCTTGCGGCAGCTTTCGTCGCACTTGTGCCGCTTCAGTTTTCCGGTGAACGGCCGGAGCTTCGCCGGATCGATCAGCCCGCTCTTCAGCAGCTCGCCGAGCTTGCCGTCGAAAGCCTTGCCAAGCCCCTTCCCGAGCTTCGCGAGCTGCTCGGGATCGAGCTGCACGCCGGGCGGAAACTCGCGCCCTTCGAGGCCTTCGTGCGCGAGCGTCGGTGGCAAGAGCCATTGCAGCTCGGCTGGCAGACCGAGGTTGTCGGTGCGTACGTTGCGAGCCGCCTCCTGCAAGGTCGACTGCACGATCTCCTGCGCCTGCTTCACGTCTTGCTGCAGCGCTGCCGAGAAGGCGTCGGAGGCGAGTGACTCGCTGGCGTTCTCGAGGCTCGCTTGCGCGCGCTCGGCTTCTTGCTCGATGCGCTCGGTCAGTTGATCGATCGCCTCGAAGGTGCTGGAGAGCGGGGCGTCGTCGCCTTGCTCCTTGGCGCGCGAGAGGCGCTCCTCCAAGTCGGCGCGCAGCTCGTCATCGAGCTTCACGGTCTCCTCGAGTGCGGCGAGCTTCTCGGCCACACGATCGAGCTGGCTCATGGTGAAGGGCACGGCCGCGAGCGCGTTCGACGGCCGGACCGGCACGAGGAAGGCCGCCGCCGCGAAGAGTGCCGCCGGCGCGAGTGGTCGAACGAGGCGACCCCAGTTGAGCCGCGGTCGCAACGCCTGCACCTGCGCGAGGTCGGCGGCGGCAATGGATGCCATCGACGGGTCGGTGGCAAGCTCGAACGCCGTCACTACGCGGCCGGTCGAACCGAGGTGCAGATCGAGCCACGTGGCGGCCGTCGTGTTGCTGACGAAGCGGCGGCGCGCGTACCAAAAGGCCGTGGCGGCGGCCGGCACGATCAGCAGCAGCGCCGCCAGCGAGTGGCCGGTGGTCCACCCGAAGAAGAATCGCAACAGCAACGCAGCGACGCCGGCGAGCAGGAGTGCCGCGGCGGCATGCCGCGCAAGCTCACCGAGATAGGCGGCGAGCGCGATGCGCCGTCGCAGCTGCGTGACGGCCTGCACGAGTGCACGATCGGGCATCTCACCGCACCTCTGCTCGACGGAATGGTAGCCCCGTCAGCCGTTCGAATATCTGGCGATAGGCGTGCGCCGCCCGGTCGAGCACCTCGCGCGGCAACCGCGGCGCCGGCGGCTTCTTGTTGAAGCCCATCGCGAGCAGGGCGTCGCGGATGATCTGCTTGTCGAAGCTCGGCGGCGAGCGGCCGGGCTCCCACGTCTCCACCGCCCAGAAGCGCGAGCTGTCGGGGGTGAAGAGCTCGTCGATCACCAGCAGGCCGCCGGCGTCGACGCCGAGCTCGATCTTGGTGTCGGCGAGCAGGATGCCGCGGCTCTGCGCGTAAGTGGCCGCTTCGACGTACATCTTCATCACCAGGTCGCGCGCGGCGATCGCCGGCTCGCGGCCGATGATCTTGCAGAGCTGCTCGAAGGTGATGTTCTCGTCGTGCTGGCCCATCGGGGCCTTGGTGCTCGGAGTGAAGAGCGGCTCGGGGAGCTTGCTCGCCTCCTTCAGGCCGGCGGGGAGCTGGAGCCCGCAGACGGTGCCGCTCTTCTGGTACTCGTTCCACGCCGAGCCGGCGAGGTAGCCGCGGACCACCAGCTCGGCGAGCAGCGGCGTCACCTTCTTCCCGAGCATCGCGCGACCCTGCAGCTCGGGGTGGCTCGGCAGCGGCAGCGGCATCTGCGCGACGTCGATCGTCACGAGGTGGTGGCGAACGCGGCCGTCGAAGCGCCGGAACCAGAACTCGGAGACGCGGTTCAGCACCTCGCCCTTGTCCGGCAGGAGATCGTCGAGGATCACGTCGAACGCGGAGACCCGATCAGAGGCAACCAGCAGGAGATGGTCGCCAAGCTCGAAGATGTCGCGGACCTTGCCGCGGTGCTTCAGAGTGAGGCCCGGGATCGCGGCGTGACGGAGTGGGGCGCGTTCGGGGGCGGGCATGTCTCAGGTCCTCAGGTCCGCGGAGTCGCGAGTCATCCAAGTCGAAGGGGCGCGGATTGTAGGATGCCGCCCCTTGGAGGCGAGAGCGTCGATCGCGCAGCGCCGGTCGCTCTGAGAGGTGTGCACCTACACTGCACTGGAGTCCCTGATGATCCTGGTCACCGGCGGCGCCGGCTACATCGGCAGCCACGCCGTGCTCGAGCTGCGGCGCAGCGGGCAGGAGGTGGTGATCTTCGACGACCTGGTCGAGGGGCATCGCGCGGCGGCGCTCGATACGCCCGTCGTGCAAGGCGACCTGGTCGATCGCGACAAGGTGATCGACACGATCCGGCGCCATCGGGTCGACGCGGTGATGCACTTCGCGGCGCGTTGCTACGTCGGTGAGTCGGTGACGCAGCCGGCGAAGTACGTGCGCGACAACGCGCGCGGGCTGCACGAGCTGCTCGAAGCGATGCGGGCGTGCGACGTGAAGCGGATCGTCTTCTCGTCCACCTGCGCGGTCTACGGCGTGCCGGCCAAGGTGCCGATCACCGAGGAGCTCGAACGCAAGCCGATCAGCCCCTACGGGATCACCAAGCGTTTCTGTGAAGAGCAGCTCGAGATGTATTGCCGCGCCTACGGCTTTGCCGCCGTGGCGCCGCGCTACTTCAACGCTGCCGGTGCCGATCCCGACGGCCGGCTCGGCGAGTGGCACGAGCCCGAGACCCACCTGATCCCGAGCATCCTGCGCACCGTCCTCTCCGGCGGCACGCGGACGCTCGACGTCTTCGGCACCGACTACCCGACCGCCGACGGCACCTGCGTCCGCGACTACATCCATGTCGCCGACCTGGCGACCGCCCATCGCCTCGCGCTGACGACCATGAAGCCCGGCCTCTTCGAGCCGATCAACCTCGGCACCGGCCGGGGCAACAGCGTCCTCGAGGTGATCGACGCCGCACGCAAGGTGACCGGCCAACCGATTCCCTACCGCGTGCTCCCGCGTCGCGAAGGCGATCCGCCCGCACTGGTCGCCGGCGGCGACAAGGCGAAGCGCCTCCTCGGCTGGACCCCCAAACACGTCGACATCGTCGAGACCGTCCGCCACGCCTGGACCTGGCTCGCCGCCCACCCACGCGGCTACGGCGACGCGAAGAGCGCGTGAATCCCAACTCGCCGCGTCCGGTCGAGTGGATCGTGCTCGGGTCGGGGACGGCGCTGCCGACGGCGACGCGCGGCTCACCCGGCCATCTGCTGCGGATGGCCGACGGGCGCGGCGTGCTGGTCGATCCGGGGCCGGGGAGCGTGCGAGCCGCGGCGCGCTGCGGCGTGTTGCTCGCGTCGATTCGTGCAGTGCTCGTGACTCATTTCCATGTGGATCACGTCCTCGATCTCTTCGCGCTGCTCTTCGGGCTGCGCAACCCGGCGCTCGGCAAGTCGAAGCTGACGGTGATCGGACCGACCGGCATCGCCGATCTCGTGGCCCGCGCCCACGGACTCTTCGGTGACTGGGTGGCGCTGCCGCCGGAGCGATTGGCGTTCATCGAGCTCGAGCCCGGCCCTTTTGCGATCGAGCTGGAGCACCAGCGGCTCGAAGGCGTGGCCGTCCGCATGCCGCATCTCGGTCACAGCCTCGGCTATCGCATCCAAGGCATCGCGCGGACGATCGCCTACTCCGGCGACACCGGTGGCGGCGACGCGCCGATCGAGCTCGGCCGCGGCGCCGACGTCTATGTGCTCGAAGCCGCATTCCCCGAAGGGAGCCCGACCACGCGCCACCTCACACCCTCTGCCGCAGCGCGGATCGCGACGGCCGCTGGCACCAAGGAGCTGGTGCTCACGCACTTCTATCCCGACACCGAACGCACCGACGTCCGCTCGATCGCGCGGGAGCACTTCCTCGGGACGTTGGTGCTCGCGCACGACGGGCTGCGGCTGCCGATCTGAACGATGCGGAGAGGGTTGCCAGGCGTGATCTGAACAGCGTCGCGTCGCGCTCGTATCATTCCGCCACGATGACGAGCTCGACGACGCACCGACGCTGGCCACGGCTTGCGCTCGCAGCGTTCGCTGCCGGGTCGCTGCCGCCGATAGCCGGCGAGGCGCTGCCCGATCCGCTCAAGGTGCGCCTCGACACGATCGTCGTCGAGGACCTGACGCGCCATGAGACCTTCCTCACCTCCGAGGAGTGCGCCGGGCGCGACACGCCGCAACGCGGGCAAGAGAAGGCGCGCGACTACCTCATCGAACATCACAAGAAGTTCGGGCTCGAGAGTGGGGCACTCGATGGCTCCTACCTCTACGAGTACGAGGTGCCGGCCGTCGTCTGGACCGAGAGCGACTACCTCGCGGTCACCGGCAAGCCGGTCACCGGCGGCGGTGGCGAGCAGCAGCTCGATGCCTACCTGCCGGGCGTCGACTTCGTCCCGGTCCGCCGGTCGGGCAGCGGCACCGTCGATGCCGAGGTCGTCTTCTGCGGCTACGGCATCGTCGACCTCGAAGAGAAGTACGACGACTTCAAGGGCGTCGAGGTCAAGGACAAGGTGGTCGCGGTCTTGCTGCACGAACCGCGCGAGCTGAAGAAGGGGCGCGCCTTCAAGGGCGAGGAGTGGACCGACCAGGGCCGCATCACCGCGAAGTGGAAGATCGCCGAGGAGCGCGGCGCCAAGGCGGTTCTGATCTTCACCGACCCGGTGAACCACAAGGATCCCTCGGTGCTCCCGGCCGAGCTACCGCGCTACGGCCAGCTCGACCCGAAGAACGACGCCAAGATCCCGGTCGTCCACTGCTCGGGGACGGTCGGCGACCAACTCTTCGGCAAAGGCAAGCTGCTCGAATGGCAGAAGGGGCTCGACTCGAAGCTGAACGGCGCACCCAAGAAGATCGATGGCGCCCGTGTCCGCCTCAAGGTCGAGCTCAAGAACGAGCAGTACAAGACCAACGACGTCGTCGCCTGCAAGCGCGGCAGCGACCCGGTGCTCTGCAACGAGTGGATCGTGCTCGGTGCCCACTACGACCACATCGGGATGGATGAGTACGGTCGGATCTTCCACGGCGCCGACGACAACGGCTCCGGGACGTCGTGCCTGCTCGAGATCAGCGAGGCGATCGGCGCGCCCGGCGTGACGTTCAAGCGGTCGATCCTCTTCATCCACTTCTCGGGCGAGGAGAAGGGGCTGCTCGGCTCGGCGGCCTACTGCAAGAAGCCGATCT
The DNA here is from genome assembly GCA_964426265.1 of uncultured Phycisphaerales bacterium. Taxonomy (GTDB): domain Bacteria; phylum Planctomycetota; class B15-G4; order B15-G4; family SIAN01; genus SIAN01. The sequence goes on from CAYRQC010000059.1 coordinate 5,553, forward strand.
ACGCCGCCGACAAGACCTTCGCGATGATCAACATGGACATGGTCGGCCGCGGCCGGCCGCACGACATCGACGCCGCCGGGCTCGCCAACTCGCCCGACTTCCAGGCGCTGGTCCGCAAGGCGATCACGCTTTCCCGCGCGAAGCTCAAGGTCGGCGACGGCGGCATGCAGTTCTTCAAGCGCAGCGACCAGTACGAGTTCTGGCGGATCGGCATCCCGGTGCTCTTCTTCATGGAGCCGGAGGAGCACGCCGACTACCACAAAGTGACCGACACGATGGACAAGATCGTCTTCGGCAAGATCGTCGAGACGGCGAAGGTGGTGACTGCGCTGACGTGGCTGCTGACCGAGGCGGAGCAGCGACCGCGGCAGGAGGGGATCAAGCAGTAGGAGATCACGCAGTCGAGGATCGAGCAGCACCGAATCGAGCGATCAGGGGAGGGGCGGCGCGTGCGCAGAAGCAGGTGGGCAGGCGGCTTTGCCTGCATCGGGTTCGTCGTTCTCGCGGCAATTGGGCGCGGGCAGGCGCAGGACGAGCCGAGCTCGCAGGACGTCCAGAGCGTTTGCCGCGAGCGCTTTGCCAACGCCGCCGCCAAGGTGCTCGCGCGCAAGGAGCTCGACGGCGCGGCGATCGGCATCGCGATCCGCTCGCTCACCAGCGGCACCACCTTCTGGTCGCGCGACGCCGAGCGCGGCTTCGCGCCCGCCTCGAACCTGAAGCTCGTCACGCTCTGCCTCGCACTCGAGGTGCTCGGGCCGGACTTCGAGTTTGCGACGCCGTTGATCGCCGACGGGCCGCTGGTCGACGGCGGGCGGCTCGAAGGCGATCTCTGGATCCGTGGCAGCGGCGACCCGACCTTGCAGCCCTGCTTCTTCGAGAGCGAGGACGAGGGCGCCGCGCTGCAACCGTTCGTGCAGGCGCTCACCTTGCAGGGGGTGAAGCAGGTCCGCGGCGACCTGGTGGTCGATGCGCGCGCCTTCGACGACGAGCGGATCCCGGGCGGTTGGCCGAAGGACCAGCTCGACCAGAGCTACGCCGCGCCGGTCGCCGCGCTCTCGCTCAACGGCAACTGCATGCGCGTGCGGGTCACCGTGCGCCCCGGCTTCCCGATCGGTGCCGAGCTGCGCCCGTCGGTCTTCGGCTGGACGCTCGACAATGATCTGGTGCAGGCGGCGAGCCGCAACGCCTTCAACGTCGCCCTCTCGCCACCCGACGGGCGCGGAGTCGTCCGGGTGCGCGGCAGCGTCGGCAGCGACGTCGGCATCGCGCCGGCGATCACCACGGTGCAAGATCCGCCGCGCTACTTCGCGCTCGCGTTGCGCTCGGCGATGGAGCGGTCGGGCATCACCGTGCAAGGTTCCGTCCGCCTCGCCGGTGACGAGGAGAAGCTCTCCGACAAGGTGCGCGTCCTCTACACGCGACGCAGCCCATTGATCCCGGCGCTCCAGCTCTGTGGCAAGGAGAGCGACAACAACATCGCCGAGCACCTGCTCAAGGCGTGTGCGCTCGTCCGTTTCGGCAAGGGGAGCTACGCGAACGGCGCGCGGCTGGTGGCGGAGCTGGCGCAGCAGGTCGGCGTCGAGCCCGACAGCGTGCACGTCGTCGATGGCTCGGGCCTCTCGCGCGACGACCGCGTGACGCCGCAGTTCCTCACCGCGGTCCTCGCGCACGCCTACGCGGCGACCTGGCGCGACGACTACGTCCGTTGCCTGCCGATCAGCGGCGTCGACGGCACGCTCGATCAGCGCATGAACGAGCCGGCGATGCAGTACCGCGTCCGGGCGAAGACCGGCTACATCTCCAAGGTCTCCGCGCTCTCCGGCTACGCGATGGCGGGGCCGGGTGAGAGCGGCGACGCGGCAGCTCGAGGGAACGCCGCCAAGCGCGACGCCAGCGAGGTCTTCGCGTTCTCGATCCTCGTCAACGGCTTCAAGGGCGCGAACGCGGAGATGAAGCGCGTGCAGGACGATCTCTGCCGAGCACTGATCGCGGCCGCGAGGCAGTAGCGCCGCGGGTCGGTTTGGCGGGTCGGTCGCACATCATTCCAACGGCTTGGCCCTGAAGGTGCTTCTTCAGGTCCTTCTGCCGATGGTCGGATCCCCGTGGAGCGCTCGATGCTTGCCGTCCGTGATCTGGTGAAGGTCTATCCCGGGCCGGTGACGGCGCTGGCTGGCGTCTCCTTCGAGGTCGAGCGCGGGATGCTCGGGCTGCTCGGGCCGAACGGGGCGGGCAAGTCGACACTGATGAAGATCGTCGCGGGGTTGCTCGAGCCGACGTCGGGATCGGTGGAGCTCGACGGGGTCGACGTGACGGCCAAGCCGCAGCACGTCTGGGAACGGCTCGGCTACCTGCCGCAAGAGTTCGGCTTCTACGCCCACCTCACGGGTGCCGCGATGTTGGAGCATCTGCTGGTGCTGAAGGGGGTCGATGCACCGGGCGGCCGCAAGCAGTTGGTGGCGGAGCTGCTCGAGCGTGTGAACCTCGCCCACGCCGCGAAACGCAAGGTGAAGGGGTGGTCGGGCGGGATGCGGCAGCGGCTCGGGATCGCGCAGGCGATCGCCGGCTCGCCGCGGCTGCTGATCGTCGATGAGCCGACCGCCGGCCTCGATCCCGAGGAGCGGCTGCGCTTCTACGACCTGCTCGCCGAGCTCGCCTCCGACCGGATCGTGCTGCTCTCGACGCACATCGTCGAGGACATCGCAGTGCTCTGCCCGCGGCTGCTGGTGGTGCGCGGCGGGCGGCTGCTCGCCGACGCCACTCCAGCCCAGGCGCGCCAAAGCTGCACGGCGGCGATCTTCGAAGGCACGGTCTCGCGCGAGGAGCTCGAGCGGCTGCGAGTCACTTGCCGCGTCACGCAGTCGACGGTCTTCGAAGGGGTCCATCGCGCGCGGCTGTTCGTGCGGGACGGTACGCCGCCGCCGGGTTTCGTGCCGGCGGCCGCGACCCTCGAGGACTTCTATCTGGCGCTGGTGCGCGGGTGGATCAGCGGTGGGACGCTCGGCGGCGCTCCTGGTGTCGCGAGCGCCACTGGAGCGGCCGCCGCCGGGGCGGCGCGATGAGCCTGCGCCGGGCCGGCGAGGTCTTCCGCCGCTGTTTCGCGCTGCAGTGGCGCCGGCCCCTCACCTGGATCCTGCTGCTGGTGCTGGCGTTCTGTGCGTGGGGGCTGGTGTCGGGCAATGTCACGATCCAGGCGGGCAACAGCGACACCGCCGGCAAGAAGGCGTGGATCACCTCCCAGTTCGCGATCGCGCGCGTCGTCTGTGTGTTGGCGGCGCTCGCCTACACCTTCTTCGTCGCCGTCGCGGGCGGGATGCTCGTGATCCAGGACGACGAGGAGAAGGTCGGCGAAATCCTGCACGCGACGCCGCTCACGACGCGCGAGTACGCCTGGGGGAAGTGGCTGGCGGTGGTCGCGACGTTCGTGCTCGTGCTGGCGCTCGAGATGGTGTTCCACGCGGTCAGCGCGCACGTCATCGCGGGACCCGAGAAGAAGGAGTACATCGGCCCGTTCGTGGTCGCCAACTACGTCTGGCCGGCGCTGCTGCTCGCGCTGCCGCAGATCGTGCTGGTCGCCGGCGCGAGCTTCCTGCTCGGAACCTGGACCCGGAAGGCGATCCCGGTCTTCTTCCTGCCGGCCGGGCTGCTGCTCCTCTGCCTCTTCTTCCTCTGGCGGTGGGAGCCGTCGTGGCTCGCATCGGACCATCCAGAGATCGAGCGGCTGCTGCAGTGGATCGACCCGTCGGGGCTGCGCTGGCTGTCGCACGTCTGGCTGCAGGTCGACCGCGGCGTCGACTTCTACAACTCGCAGCCGCTCGGGGTCGACACGGGGTTTGGCGCGAGCCGCGTGGCGCTGGTGCTGCTCGGGCTGCTCGGCGTGCATCTCGGCGAGCGGCGCTTTCACGCGACCCTGCGCGGGGATCGGCAACCAGCCGGCAAGCGCGGCGTGGTGTCGGTGGCCGCTCCCGAGGCCGTCGTCGTGGCCGCCGCGTCGCGCGCGCGCCTCGTCACTACCACGCGCCCGCCGGGTTTCCTTCGTGGCGCTCTCGAGATCGCTTGCGTCGAGGCGCGCGAGCTGCGCAGCCAGCCCGGCCTCTACATCTTCGTGCCGCTGATCCTGCTGGAGACGATCGGCGTCCAGCTCACGCGCGTCGGCCCGTTCGACACACCGCTGCTCGGCACGTCGGGCACGCTCGCGGTGGCGAGCTTCGACACGATCACGGTGTTGGTGACGCTCCTGCTGCTCTTCTACACCGTCGAGTCGCTCGAACGAGAGAAGGCGCGCGGCCTGGCGCCGATCCACCACGCGACCGCGATCCGCAGCGGCTCGCTGCTGCTCGGCAAGGCGCTCGCGAACAGCATCGTCGGCGCGGTGATCCTGCTCGCGGCGCTGCTCGCGTCGATCATCGTGCTGTTGATCCAGGGGCGCGCGCCGATCGAGGTCGCACCGTTCGTGCTGGTGTGGGGGCTGCTGTTGCTCCCGACCTTCTTCGCGTGGAGCTCGTTCGTCGCGGCGCTCCACGCGGTGGCGCGCAACCGCTACGCGACGTTCGCGCTCGGGCTCGGGGTTCTCATCCTCGTCGGCTGGCTGCAATCGCGCGGCGACCTGACCTGGGTGACGAGCTGGAACCTCTGGGACGTCATGCTCTGGAGCGACCTCGGGCCGCTCGAGCTCGATCGCGGTGCGCTCGTGCTGAACCGCGTGCTCTGGATCGGGTGGGGCGTGGCGTTCACGGCGTTCGCGGTGAAGCTCTTCCCGCGGCGCAGCCTCGATCCGTCGACCACGCTGATGCGACTGCAGCCGCTCGCGCTGCTGAAGAGTGTGCTGCGCTTCACACCGTTCCTGGCGGTGCCGCTCGTGCTCTCGATCGTGCTTCATCAGCAGGTTGCGCACGGCCGCGGCGGTTCCGGGGCCGAGAAGCGCGCGAAAGACTACTGGCGCAAGAACATCGCCACCTGGAAGGACTCGAAGAAGCCGACGCTCACGGAAGTGGAGCTCGATCTCACACTCGATCCACCGGCGAGCAGCTTCGCCGCGAAGGGAACCTACTCGCTGGCGAACCGCGAGGAGGTCGCGTTGCGCCAGCTCGCGATCACGCCGGGCTTCCACTTCAGGAACTGCAAGTGGACCATCGACGGCATCGACGCGAGCCCCGAAGATCGCGCCGGCCTCCTGGTCTTCACTCCGGCGGCTCCGCTCACGCCAGGCGGCAAGCTGCGCTTCGGATTCGCGTACGACGGCCACTTTCCCGACGGGATCTCGAAGGCGGGCGGCGGTGCCGGCGAGTTCATCCTCGGGTCGGGCGCGGTGCTGACGAGCTTCGGGCCGCAGTTCGTGCCCGCCATCGGTTTCCTCGACTCGATCGGCGTGGATGACGAGAACCGATCCGACGCCAAGGAGTGGCCCGACGACTTCTACGCCGGGGTCACGCGCTCCGGCTTCGGCAATGACGCGGCCTGCACGACCCGCATCACGCTCCACGTGCCGGAGATCTACACCGCGAACTCCGTCGGTGTGCTGGAGACGGAGAGTGTGGTCGACGGCGTGCGAACCGCCGTCTGGCGCAGCGACTACCCGGTCGAGTTCTTCAACGTGGTCTGTGGCAAGTGGGCGGTGAAGCGCGGCGACGGGACGGCGCTCTACTACCATCCCGGCCATCCTTGGAACACCGACGAGATGGTCGAGGCGCTCGACGCCGCGCGCCACTGGTATTCGGAGTGGTTCATGCCCTTCCCGTGGAAGGAGCTGAAGGTCTCCGAGTTCGCCGCCCACGCTGGCTATGCCCAAGGGTTCCCGACCGACATCACCTTCAGCGAGGGCATCGGCTTCCTCGCCGACAGCGACCCGCGTTCGCGGATCGCCTTCATGGTGACGGCGCACGAGTCGGCCCACCAATGGTGGGGCAACCTGCTCGTCCCAGGTGAGGGTCCGGGCGCCAACCTCCTCAGCGAAGGGATGGCCCACTTCTCGACCATCCTTCTCTTCGAGCAGGTTCGCGGGTTGCGCGAGCAGATCGAGTTCCTGAAGCGGATCGAGACGAGCTACGGCCGCCAGCGCCAGGTCGATTCCGAGAAGCCGCTGGTGAAGATCGACGGCTCGCGCGCCGGTGACACGACCGCCACGTACGACAAGGGCGGCTGGGTCTTCTGGATGGTGTTGAATCACCTCGGCCGCGAGCGGACGCTCGCCGGCCTGAAGGAGTTCCTCCGCCGCTATCACCACCAGCGCGACCACGCGGTGCTCCAGGACTTCGTCGCCACCCTGCGCGAGTTCGCACCCGACGACGCCGCGAGCCGCGACGCCTACGACGCCTTCACCCAGCAATGGTTCTTCGAGGTCGTGGTGCCCGAGTACCGGCTCACCGACGCGAAGAAGCGGTGGCTCGAAGGCGACGAGCGGAGCGACGGCGGTGACGGCGTGGCGGAGCGCGCCGATTGGGAAGTGACCGTCCGCGTCGAAAACATCGGCACCGGCCGGATGCCGCTCGAGGTGGCGATCGCTCGCGGCGAGCGCTTTTCCGAGGACGCCGCGAAGGCCGCCGACTACCGCGACGCTCGCGCCACCCTCACGCTCGCCGCCGGTGAATCACAGGAGGTCACGATCCGCAGCCCGTTTGAGCCGGAACGCGTTCTGGTCGATCCCGACGCGCACGTGCTGCAACTGCGTCGCGAGGCGGCGACACAGAAGCTCTGAAATCCGGCGGGCGGCGCCCACGGATCAGTCGCGGATCCGAAGCTCGCGGAAGACCACTCCGTCACCGCTGATGCAGAGGCCGGTGCCGCCGCGCAGCCGGTCGAGTGCGTA
>CAYRQC010000060.1:0-5793 GCA_964426265.1 uncultured Phycisphaerales bacterium
CCGTTGCACGTCTACGGCCGAACCAAGGCGGCTGCCGAAGCAGCAGTGCGAGCGAGCGGCGCAGAGGCGCTGATCGTGCGGACGGCGCTGGTGCTGGCGGCGTCAGCGGACGGCAAGAGTGGCGCGCTCGATCTGGTGCGCGGTGCGACGAGCGCGGTGCGGCTGTTCGTCGATGAGTGGCGGACGCCGGTGTCGGTGCTCGATCTCGCGCGGGTGGTCGATGAGGCGCTGCGACGGCGGTTGATCGGGACGCTGCACGTCGCCGGGCCGGAGCGAGTGCAGCGGCTCGAGCTCGGGAGCGCGATCGATGCGGCGTTTCCCTTGGCGGCAGGCAAGCCGCGAAGAGAGCTCGTCGCGGCGGAGCGTGTCGCGCAAGGTGACCGCAGCAGCCGGCGGCCGCGCGATGTCTCGCTCGCCACCGTGCGGCTCTTCGAGGAGGGGCTGCCGCGGCCGCAGCCGCTCGCCGCTGCGTTGGCGGAGCTGGCCGCGTTGACCGCTCGCCCCACGCGCACGTAGTGTCGGCGGCGCCGCGATCACGCGGGATGCCGGGTGGCTACGCTGCCCCGTTTTGACGGCTGATGGGGACTGCGATGGCGTTCGAGATTCCGACCCGGTTCGTGCCGGAGGAGGCGGAGGCGGGGCTCTTCGCGCGGTGGGAGAAGTCGGGCGCGTTCCAGCCAAACCGCGCGGCGACCGGCGGTCGCTTCGTGGTGATGATCCCGCCACCGAACGTCACCGGCTCGCTGCACATGGGCCACGCGCTCAACAACACGGTGCAGGACGCCATCTGCCGCTTCCAACGCAAGCGCGGCAAGGAGACGCTCTGGGTGCCGGGCACCGATCACGCCGGCATCGCGACGCAGGCGGTGGTCGAGAAAAAGCTCTTCAAGGAGAAGAACCTCACCCGCCAGCAGATGGGGCGCGAGAAGTTCCTGGCCGAGGTGTGGGCCTGGAAAGAGCAGTACGGCAACCGGATCGTCGAGCAGCTCCGCCGCATGGGCTGCTCCGCCGACTACACGCGCCTCAAGTTCACGATGGACGACGACCTCTCGGCGGCGGTGCGCGAGAGCTTCGTGCGCTTGTGGGAACAGGGGCTGATCTATCGCGGACCGCGGCTCGTCAATTGGGATTGTGTGTTGCAAACCGCGGTGGGTGACGACGAGATCAACCACGAGACGCGCAAGAGCAAGCTGTGGTATCTGCGCTACCCCGTCGAAGGCAAGGCGGGCGAGTATGTGGTCGTCGCGACGACGCGCCCGGAGACGATGCTCGGCGACACGGCGGTGGTCGCCCATCCCGAAGAGGAGCGCTGGAAGCACCTGATTGGCAAGCGGGTGATCCTGCCGCTCATGGACCGGCCGATCCCGCTCCTCGCGGATGACACCGTCGAGAAGGGTTTCGGAACGGGCGCCGTCAAGGTGACCCCGGGCCACGATCCCAACGACTGGGAGCGCGGCCAGCGCTTCAAGCTGCCGACCATCTCGCTCTTCACCGACAACGGTCGCATCAACGCGAACGGCGGCCGCTACGAAGGGCTGTCGCGCGAGGAGGCGCGCAAGCGGATCGTCGCCGATCTCGAGGCGGCCGGGCTGCTGGAGAAGGTCGTCGACCACGAGATGTCGGTGGCGCTCTCCGACCGCTCCGGATCGGTCATCGAGCCGCGCATCAGCGAGCAGTGGTTCGTGAAGATGGAGCCACTCGCCAAGCCGGCGATCGCCGCCGTGAAGAGCGGCAAGCTGCGCTTCGTCCCCGATCGCTGGTCGAAGGTCTATCTCGACTGGCTGGAGAACGTCCGCGACTGGTGCATCAGCCGCCAGCTCTGGTGGGGCCATCGCATCCCGGTCTGGTACGACGCCGATGGAGTCGGAGTGGCGTCGCGCACCGAGCTGAAGTTGGGCGAGCGCCATCCCAAGACCGGCAAGCCGATCGTCCGCCAGGATGACGACGTGCTCGACACCTGGGCGTCGAGCTGGCTCTGGCCGCTGGCGACGCTCGGCTGGCCGAAGGCGACCGACGACCTCGCGCGCTACTACCCGACGCAGTTCCTCTCGACCGCGCGCGAGATCATCTATCTCTGGGTCGCGCGCATGGTGATGGCGGGCTACGCGTTCGCCGATGCACTGCCGTTCGACCAGCGCTGCCCGTTCGACGTCTGCTACATCAACGCGACCGTGCTCGACGCGCAGGGTCGGCGCATGAGCAAGTCGCTCGGCAACGGCATCGACCCGATCGACATGATCACGAAGTACGGCGCCGACGCGATGCGCCTCTCACTGATGCTGCTGACCGTCGAGGGCCAGGACATCCGCTTCAGTGAGCAGCGCGTCGAGGAGGCGCGCAACTTCGTCAACAAGCTCTGGAACGCCACCCGCTTCGTCTTGCAGAAGGTGGCGGTGGAGCCGTTCGCGGACGTCGACCTCGCGAAGGCGACGCGGCTCGAGGATCGCTGGATCCTGGCGCGCCTGCGTGAGACGGTCGCCACCGTCACCGACGCGCTCCCGAGCTGCCGCTTCCACGAGGCGAGCCACGCGCTGCGTCGCTTCACCTGGAACGACTTCTGCGACTGGTACCTCGAGATCGCCAAGGTGCGTCTCGAACCCGGCGAAGAGGCGGGCTCGCGGCGCATGGCGAGCAAGATCGCCGTGACGGTGATCGGGCAGCTACTCCACCTGCTCCACCCGATGGCGCCCTACGTGACCGAGGCGCTCTTCGGCCATTTGAAGAGCGCTGGCTTCGTGCCGGCGAACGCGCCCGACCTGATCGTGGCGCCGTGGCCGACGGCCGACGAGCTGCCGGTGGCGACCGCCGCCGACGCCACCGCGCTCGCCGCCATGGAAGCGCTTCAGGCGCTGACCTCGGGTTTGCGGAAGCTCCGCGCCAACAACGGCGTCGAGGAGCGGGCTGCCGTCACCGCGCACGTGAAGCTCCCCGCCGACCCACTGGTCGCGGTCCTGCGCGAGGCGCAGCCGTGGTTCGAGCGGCTGGCTCGCTGCACGCTCGCCGGCTTCTCGACGACGCTGGCGCGCCCGCCCGAATCGGATGCCGATGTCGTGCCGATGGGGGCGCTCGGGAGCGCGGAGCTCTACCTGCCCCTTGGCGGGCTGATCGACAAGGGCGCGCGCAGCAAGGAGCTCAAGTCGAAGATCGAGAAGCAGGAGCAGCAGGCGACGGCGATCGGGACCAAGCTCGCGAACGAAGGCTTCGTGGCGCGCGCACCCGCCGACGTCGTGCAGCACGAGCGCGACCGGCTCGCGCAGCTTCGCGACGAGATCGCCAAGCTGCGCCGGCAGCTCGCGGAAGTGGGCGGCTGACCGCGCGCCGCGGCTACTGAGGCAGGGGCTCGAAGCTGCCGGCCTCGAACTCGAGCGGCAGCTCGAACTCGGGCACCTTGTTGCTCGTGCCCATCTTGACCGTGAAGACCAGCTTCGCGGTGTCGCGCGGCGTCGAGATCATCGGCGAGTCGCCGGCGGAAGCTTGCTTGACGCTCGTCCCACCACCCGAGGCATAGGTGAAGCGCGTCGAGTGGTGCGCCGATCCATCGACGTACTTGGCCGGCAGCCAGGCGACGATCGAGTCGGTCTCGTCCTTGAACAGGATCACCGAGATGTCGGATGGGATCCCGGCGAGCGACACCCGAGTGGCCTTCGCCGCGCCGATCCCCTCGAGCGCCTTCTTGGCGGCCTCATCTTCAGGAGTCGGGGCATTCGGATCGGCCGGCTTGTCGCCTGCCGCGCCTTCCGGCTTGGCGTCGCCAGGCTTCGCTTCGCCGGGCTTGGCGTCGCCGCCATCCGCCGGCTTCGGGTCGCCCTTGGCACTCTTCTTCGCCCTGTCGTCCTTCTTGGCCTTCTTCTCTTCCTTCGCCTTCTTGTCGTCGTCCTTCTTCGCCTCTTTCTCGGCCTTCTTCGCATCGTCGTTGGCGAGCTTCTGCGCTGCCGAGAGCCCCTTCCCCTTGAAGCAGATCGCGTACGAACCACCCGGCAAGGTCGCGACACCGGTTGGTGCGCGAATCGAGAGCGGCGTGGAAACGGTCAAGACACCGAGCAGCACTTCCCTTTCGATCGAATCGTGCTCGACCTTCATCAGTGGCGACAGAATCGACGTCACGCGAGTGAAGGCGACATACTTCGCGCCGACGCGCGTCAGGTTGGTGTCGGGATCGACGTACTGGACGACTTGCCCGGCGATGGCGCCCGCGTCGTAGTCGAGACGGTCCTTGATGTCGGCCGAGAGGATCGTCAGCGCCTTCTCGGCGTTCTTCAGCTGATCGGCGCCCGGGATCGCCGACATCACGCAGCGAAAGCCGACGGACTCGTAGAGGCTCCCCGACGCGGCACTGTCACGGTAGACGAGGTTGTTCGAACGGAGGTCGCCGAGGAAGCTCCCGCCGCGCGTGGTCCACTTCTCGGAGCTGAACTCCCCGCGCACCAGCCGCTTCGCCTTGCCTTCCCTGATCTCGAGTGGTTGGAAGCCGGGATAGGCGACGAAGGGCGATGTGGTCCACTCGGTGGCGTTCCCACATACATCGAAGATCCCGTCGACGGTGACGTCTTCCTTCCAGGTCCCCGGTGCGAAGGTCTGCGGTCCTTGCTTGCCCTTCGAGGAGTTGGCCGAGTTCGCGCACTTCGTGGGATCCCAGGCCGCGAAGCCCGACCCCGGCCACGGAAAGAACTGGTCGGGCTTGAGGCCGCGGCGCGCGAAGTACTCCCACTCGATCGCGGTCGGCAGTCGCTTGCCGAGCCATTTCGCGCACGACTGCGCGTCATCACCGGAGACGGCGCGGATCGGGTTGTTTTCCTGGCCGGGCGGAATCCCTTGGACCTGCTTGCCGTTCTTGAAGGAGCTCCAGTTCCACTTGATCAGGTCTTCGCTCGGCGTGCCATTGTGGGCGTCCATCCAGAGCTTGAACTGGATATTCGACGCCTCGAACTTGTCGACGAGCAGATCGCCCGACTGCTCGACGTGCTGCGGGTAGAGCGGGATCAGGTGGTCGGCGCACTGCCGGATGTCGCTGTTCTCGAACAGCTTGTTCAGCGTCTTCTCGTCGATCCCCATCGTCACCTGACCGCCAGGGACGAGCACCATGTTGGTGGGGACGTCGCCGATGGTCTGGCCGTTGGTCTGGCTCCGGACATCCGTCCGGAGCCCCTTCAGCGGATCGGCGTCGCTACCGCCAGGGGCGTCGGTTCCGCCGCCTGCACCGGTACCGGCAGCTGCGTTGCTGCCAGTGGCCAGGGGGAGCGCCGCGGCGAACCAAGCCAAGCAACCAACGGCCGCGGAAACGCTCGGGGGGGCAAGCGGCATCAGCGTGCTCCGCAAGCTCAGGAGATTCGAGGCAGTTAACAAAACAGCGTGGCGCCGACCATCTCTTCGACGCCCGTGGGCAACCTAGATTCGGCGGCAACATAACGCCGGGCCGAAGACGCACAAGCCATGCGCTTCGATCCAGCGGTTTCCACCACGGGTGGTGGGAGTGTGGCGGGACCCCTGAATGAACCGCAATAGAGGGGCCCTTTTGAGGAGGTAACCGCACCGGCCGCTCGCTTGGTTCCAGGGCAGATCAGTAGAACGGTCGATACCCGAGGGGCATGGAGAGCGCTTGAACGACGAGGTCAAGAGCGGTGAGCCGACGGCGATTGCGCCTTCGAGGAGCGTCTCTCTCACGGTGGCTCCCGAGCATGCCGGCGAGCGGCTCGACCGCTGGCTCGGCAACCAGTTGCGGCCCACTTTTTCGCGGTCGTTCCTGGTGCTGCGGATCGAGGCGGGCGGAGTGCTGGTGAACGGCAAGACGGTCCG
>CAYRQC010000061.1:0-7069 GCA_964426265.1 uncultured Phycisphaerales bacterium
CGGTTGTAGAAATCGGCGATGTAGAGCGCTCCGTCGGGCCCGATCTGCAAGTCGACGGGGCGGAACCACGGGTCGTCGCTCACCACGAGGTCGGGCTGCTCGACCGCGACCGGCGTCGAGCCGTGCCACTCGAGATGGTCGCGGTGGACGCGGCAAGTCATGACGTTGCCGACGAAGAGGTCGCCCGCATACTCGGGCGGGAAGGCGCCGCCGTTCTCGATCGCGAGGCCGCAGAGCGCGGTCGAGCCGTGGAGGTGTTTCATGACCTGCGGCGCGAAGCCGACGCCGTCGTGCGGCTTGCCGAAGCTCTCGTAGCAGGCGCCTTGCAGGAGCATGGTGATCGGCAGCGTGTGGCAATCGGCGGTGAAGAGGTCGCCCCGCTCGTCGAAGGCGCTGCCGAACGGGTTCACCTGGCCTTGAGTGAACTGCTCGATGCGCGAGCCGTCGAGCTTGAAGCGGTAGCTGTTCCCCGACTCCATGTGGACTTCGTGGCCGTCCTTGCCTTTGACCGTCGTGATGTTGTTGTAGCCGTGGCATGCATAGATCCAGCCGTCGGCGCCACGGCGGAAGCTGTTGTTGAGCCCGTGGGTGTCGCGCTCCCAACCCATCGGGCCATAGAGGACCTCGCGCCGATCGGCCTTGCCGTCGCCGTCGTCATCCCAGAGCTTCCAGATATTGGGGATGCTGAAGACCACACAGCCGTCGCGGCCTTCCCGATCCACACACGGATAGAGCCCGATCGGGACGTCGAGCCCATCGGCAAACAGTGTGTGCTTGTCGGCGATGCCGTCACCGTCGCTGTCCTCGTGGATGGTGATCGTGTCGCGGCCGACGAAGTTCTTGTCGGCGCGCACTGGATAGGGGTACTCGGTCGAGCTGGTGCACCAGAGCCGTCCACGGGCGTCGAAGGCCATGTTGAGCGGCTTGAAGAGGTCCGGCTCGTGGGCGAAGCAGGTGAGCTTGAACCGCTCCGGCACGTGAAGCTGCGCCCGCTCGTCCTCTGGCGAAAGCCATGGTGTCGCCCGCACGTTGGAGGCGAAGGGATCCTGGGAGCCCTGCGCGCGGACCAGTCCCGTGAGCCCGGCGACCCCGGCGAGCGCGCCGAGCAGGCGTATGCCACCGCTCGCGAGCAGTGTCGACATGACTCGGATGCGTCGAGATCGCGATCGCATGGGCCCGCCTCCATTTCCAGGGGTGGGGCAGTCTAGTCGCGAACTCGATCGGGCCGCCGGTGGTCTGCTGCCCCGGGTTGTTCACGAGCCGCAGTCTGGGCGCGTGAACAACCCTTGCTACGCGAACATCAGGAAGTCGAAGTAGAACTGCTCGCTGTCGATCCAGTAGTCGATGTTGTCGTAGAGCCGGAGTACGGCGCGTCGTGGGGCGGGATCGAAGAGGTTGCCGAGGGCGACGGCGGCTTGCACGCGGACGATGTCAGGTGCCAACGGGTTGGTCAGGAAGCCGATCAGCACCGGTACGACCGCGGCGTCCCCGATCCAGCCGAGCGCCGCCAGCACGGCACGCTGTGAGTGCTCGCTCTTGTCCTTGGTGAGCCGCGCAAGCAACACCTCCTGCGCCTCCTCGGCATGGTGCATCAGCGCGACGCCGATCGCCATCGTCTGGAGCTGCTCCGAGTCGGTCGAGTCCGCAAGGTGAGCGAGGTGCGATTCGAGAAACCGGTCGCTGCCCGCGAGCCCCAACGCGAGGACGTAGTAGGCCTGCGTATCGGGATTGCCGGCCTTCGGACGGATGCGCTCCTTCAGCTTCGGCAGCTCCGCGAGGCCCGCGTTGCCGCTCATTCCGAGGGCGATGGCGAGCGCGGCGCGGATCTCCTCGTGCGAGGAGTTGGTGAAGTCACCGGCCAGCCGGTTGAGCACGCTGACGGGGAGCGGTCCGGTCAGGGCGGCGCCGAGTGCCGCGAAAGCATCGCTCGAATTGGAGCTGTCGGTCACCAGTCGCACGACACTGGATGCTCCGATGTCGATCAGTTGTGAGAGCCGGCTCGCCGCGTCGTTCCCCGTTCCGGCGATCTCACCGATGATGAGCGCGTCGATGTCGCGCAGGAGCTCGGTCGACTCCGCATAGCCGGTGCTGCGCTTCAGGACCCGGTTCCAGAGCTTCTTCATCGCCACGGTGTCGCCGGAGCCGCGCAGCAGCTTGCCGAGCCCGAGCGCGGCCCCGCGGCGGATCGCGACGTCGTCATGGTCGAGCAGCTCGAGCAGACAGTCGCGGTCGGCCGGGCTCCCGATCGTCCCCAAGGTCCAGGCGAAGGCGCCGCGCACGAGCCCGCTCAGTTCCTTGTCCTGGAGCAGCGCGCGGATTGTCGGGACGGCGCTCGCATCGCCATCCACGCCGATCGCGAGCGCGAGCCCGCGCTTCAGCAGATCGGACGCCTTCGACCACCAGGTCGGCTCGAGCAGACCATTCAGGATCGCGCTCGACGCCGGGTCGGGATGGAACCCGAGCCCCAGCATGGCGGCGACCCGCTCCCACGGTTCCCGATCCGACTTGGCGACCTCTGCGAGACGCACCACCGATTGCTGCTGGCCGTGGATGCCGAGTGCCACCAGCCCATAGCGCTTCACCTCGGCGGCGGCGTGATCGAGGCCCGCGGTCAATGCCGGAAGCAACACCGGATCGCCCGACTTCGCCATGGCCATCAGCGCCGCCGAGGCGAGCTCCGGATTGGTCTCCTTGCTGGCCGCGATCCAGGCGTCATAAACCTGCGGGCGCAGCGGGGAGGTGGCAGCGTCGAGCCCCGTTCGGGCGGCGCGCAGCCGCGCCCGCAGGTCGACGCACCGCTCGTGATTGAGGTACCACCAGTTGCGCCAGTCGTCCTCGAGATAGCGCCCGCGCGGCCCTTCGCCGGGCTCCGCGTAGCGAGTGCGATCGCCTCGCTTTTGCTTCGGCTGGTTCTGCGCTGCGGCGGGGTGCGCATCGGCGAGCAGTGCCACCGACGCTCCCATCAAGACGAGCGCTCGCCCCATCACCCACACGGCAAAACCTCCTCGTCGATGGCGTTCATGGGATTCATGGCGCTCCCGCACGATAGCGGCCGGCAGTTGAGAGCCTCGACCCGCGCCGCTCCGCTCGCGTGGCAACCGCTACGCTCCGCGGCCCGTCCTGGAAGGAGATCGCGACGATGGGCATCGGCATCGGTAGCGGAGCGGCGCTGTGGCTCGCGAGCCAGCTAGTCGGCAGTGCGGTGTTGGACGACGTCACGAGTCACGTCACGCGTGATGTCACCGCTCACTTCACGCTGCCCGACGGGCTCGCCGTCTCGTTGTGGGCGAGCACGCCGCAGCTCTTCAATCCGACCGATCTCGACGTCGATGCGCGCGGTCGCGTCTGGGTCACCGAGGCGGTGAACTACCGGCGCTTCAACACGGCGAAGGAGGGGCGGCTCCACCGGCCCGAAGGCGATCGGGTGGTGATCCTCGAGGACAGCGACGGCGACGGCGTGTGCGATTCGTCGAAGGTCTTCGTCCAGGATGCCGATCTCACGGCGCCGCTCGGGATCGCGGTGCTCGGGCCGCCGGAAGGGCCGCGCGAGGTCTACGTCTCCTGCTCGCCCAACGTCTTCAAGTACGTCGATGAGAATGGCGATGACGTGCCCGAGCGGCGCGAGACCTTCCTGACCGGCTTTGGCGGGCACGATCACGATCACGGAGTTCACGCGCTGGTCGAAGGGCCGGACGGCGCGCTCTACTTCAATGCCGGCAACGCGGGGCCGCACGTCGTCACCGATGGCGCCGGCTTCACGCTGCGCGCCAGCTCGTTCACGAGTGGCGAGTCGGGCCCGCCGAAGTTCGTCAGCGACGACGGTCATGTGTGGGTCGGTGGCGTGGCGCTGCGGATCGGTCGCGATGGCCGCGGTCTCTCGGTGCTCGCCCACAACTTCCGCAACTGTTACGAGGTGGCGATCGACTCCTTCGGCGACCTCTGGCAGAACGACAACGACGACGATGGCAACCAGGGCTGTCGCATCGCGTGGCTCATGCACGGCGCCAACCAGGGCTACGCGAGCGCCGATGGCCGCCGCTCGTGGGAGGCCGATCGTCGCCCCGGACAGTCGATCCTGACGGCGCATTGGCATCAGGACGATCCGGGCGTGCTGCCGCTCGGAGCCAACACCGGCGGCGGCGGGCCGACCGGCATCGCGCTGCTCGAGAGTGTTGAGCTTGGCGAGCCGTTCGCGGGCGCCCTCTTCTCGTGTGATGCGGGGCGCAGCACCGTCTGGTGGTGCAAGCCGGAGCTCTGCGGTGCCGGCTTCGCGCTCGAGCCGAAATCCTTCCTTGCGCCGCGCGCGGACGATCCGGAGCGAAGCTGGTTCCGGCCGAGCGACGTGGCGGTCGACCTCGATGGCTCCCTCTTCATCGCCGACTGGTTCGATCCGGTGGTGGGCGGCCACGGGATGCTCGATGACCACGGCGGCGGGCGGATCCTGCGGGTCACGCGCCGGGGTGCAGAACGCGGAGCTGCCAAGAAGTGCATTCCAGATTTGCGCACGAGCGTCGGCCGACGCATTGCACTGACGAGCCCGGCGGTCCATGTGCGTGGTGCTGCTTTTGATTCGCTGCTTGCCCACGCCGATGAGCCCGAGACGGCGACGACGCTGCGCGGCTTGTTGATGGAAGGCACGGAAAACACGGACAGGGCCGGGAGCACGAAGAGCACAACGAGCACGAACAGCACAAGGAGCAGTCTCTGGTGCCAGGCGCGCGCCCTCTATGCACTCGCGGCAATGCACCAGCTCGAACCGAATGACCTCGATCCCTTCGTGAGCTCGTCGGATCCACGCGCCCGGATCCTTGCGTGGCGCCTCCGTCAACCGCTGCCGATCTACGGCAACGTCACCAACACCGTGCGCGGCGACCTCGCGTGGTGGCAGCGCTTCGCCACCGACCCATCGCCGGCGGTCCGTCGCGAAGTGGCGACCTCGCTGCGCGGCCGGCCGTTCGGCGAGTCGGTGCTGCTCATCCGCGAGCTCGCCACGCGCCTCGATCCCGCGGACCGCTTCGAGGTCGAAGCGCTGGGGCTCGCCTGCGAGGGGAGCGAAGTTCCGATCTGGAACGACCTCGTCGCGTTGCTCGGCGACACGCCGACGAAGTGGTCACCGCGTTTCGAGGCGATCACCTGGCGTCTCCATCCACCGGCGGCGATCGACGGCCTGTACGCGCGCGCTGCCACCGCCGAGCTGCCGGTCGCCGCGCGCCGTCGTGCGATCGACGCGCTCGCCTTCATCGTCGATGCGCGCGCCGCCGACGCGATGGTCGACCTCGTGTTGCACGGACCGAACGATCTCCGGCCGGTCGCAGCGTCCTGGATCGAGCGGCTCGACGGCGGCGCGTGGCAGGGGTTTGGGCCGGCGAACAAGCTCGGCATCGGATCGCACGATCCGGCGACCGCGTGTTGGCGCAGTGGTGTGTTGAAAGGGGGCGCGAAGCAGCTCGACGTCAATGTCGCGAGTGCGCGCGCCCTCTGGCTGGTGGTCGAGGATGGCGGCGACGGCTTCAGTTGCGATTGGGCCGACTGGATCGAGCCGACCCTCGAAGGGCCGGTACGTGCCGATGGCACGCGCGAGTCGCTGAAGCTCACCGATCTCTCGCCGCTGGTGGCCACCGTGGGTTGGGGGCGCCTCGGCATCGATCGCAACTGTGGTGGCGGTGAGCTGAAGGTCGGCGGAGCGCGCGCCGCCTTCGGCTTTGGTGCGCACGCCCGTTCCGAGATCGGCTTCCTGCTGCCGTCCGGCCGTTTCGAGCGCTTCACCGCGCGAGTGGCGCCCGACGACGGCGGGACGACGCAGCAAAGTCGGTCGACATCGGTCGAGTTTCTCGTCTTCGTCAATCGCGAGGACACCTGTGCAGGCGACGCGACCACCGATGGAAAGGGGAACGACGGGAAGGCGAAAGCCGCCGCCGCGCGGGCCGAGCTGCTCGCGTCCGCGACGCCGGCTGCGGCGCGCCTGCAAGCCGCGCTCTCGCTGGCGGCCGATCCCGATGGCGGGCTCGTGCTGATCGAGCTGGCGTCCCGCGGCGAGCTGCCCGAAGAGCTGCGCTTGCCCGTCGCCGACGCAATCTTCCGCAACCCCGCGCTGTCGGTGCGCGCGCTCGCGAGCGAGGTCTTCCTCCGCGTCGACGAGACCGGTGGAACGCAACCGAGCGTGAAGGACTATCTCGCGCTGCCCGCCGACGCCGCGCGCGGCCGCGAGCTCTTCTTCAGCGACCGAACCGGCTGCGCGAAATGCCACACACTCGGCGATCGCGGCGGCGACGTCGGCCCGGCGCTCACGGTGATCGGCGGCAAGTACGACCGCACCGCGTTGCTCGACGCGATTCTCCATCCGAGTGCCGCGATCGCGTTCGGCTTCGAGCCGTGGATCGTAGTGACGAAGGGCGGCGAGGTGCTCTCCGGCTTCCTGCTCGCCGACGGTGATCCATTGGTGCTGAAGGACACGGATGGCAAGCGGCGGACGCTCGCCGCGGCGGACGTCGCCACGCGCCGGCGCTCGAAGCTTTCGCTGATGCCCGACAACATCGCGACCGGGCTGACCGCGCAAGAGCTGGTCGATGTGGTGGAGTTCCTGAGCGCGGCGCGGCAATGAAAGCTGGCGTGGTTTCGCATCAGTGAGGAACGTCCGTGGCGCAGCAGCCCGATTCTTCGATGACCACGCGATCCGCGATCACCGGTCTGGTCGCCCACCCCGACTGCAACCGACACGATCCGGGTGAGCGCGAGGGTGGACACCATCCGGAGCGGCCCGATCGTGTGAGCTCGATCCTGGCACGCGTGTCGACCTCGGGCCTCCTGAAGCAGCTCGAGCTGTTCGAGCCGCAACCGGCGGTGCGTGCCGATCTTCATCTCGCCCACGATCCCGCGTACGTCGAGAAGATCGTCGCGGCTTCGAAGCAGCAGACGCGCGTGCAGCTCGATCCCGATACGGTCCTGATGACGGGCACCCTGCGCGCAGCGCGGCTGGCGGTGGGGGGAGCGCTCGCGGCGGTCGATCGCGTGTTTCGTGGCGAATGGCGGAACGCCTTCGTCGCCTGCCGGCCGCCGGGCCACCACGCCG
>CAYRQC010000062.1:0-2721 GCA_964426265.1 uncultured Phycisphaerales bacterium
CGCTGGCGCACGGGCTCGCCTACGTCACGGCGGCGGTGCAAGCGGGGCTCGACGTCGACGCGTTCGCGAGCCGGCTCTCGTTCTTCTTCGCGGCTCACAACGACCTCTTCGAGGAGGTGGCGAAGTTCCGCGCCGCACGCCGGCTCTGGGCACGTCTCATGCAGGAGCGCTTCGCGCCGCGCCGTCCCGAGTCGCTCTGCCTGCGCTTCCACACGCAGACCGGCGGCTCGACGCTCACCGCGCAGCAGCCGGAGGTGAACGTCGTGCGCGTGACCTTGCAGGCGCTCGCAGCCGTGCTCGGCGGCACGCAGTCGCTCCACACCAACAGTTGGGACGAGGCGCTCGCGTTGCCGAGCGAGAAGTCGGCGCTGCTCGCGCTGCGGACGCAGCAGGTGATCGCGGGCGAGAGCGGCGTGACGCGCGTGATCGATCCGCTCGGCGGCTCGCCCTTCGTCGAGGAGCTGACCGATCGGATCGAGGAGGCCGCGCGCCAGATCATCACCCGGATCGACGAGCTCGGCGGTGCCGTGCGGGCGCTCGAGGCGGGTTTCATCCAGCAGGAGATCCATCGCTCCGCGTGGCTCGAGCAGCGCGCGATCGAGAAGGGCGAGAAGGTGGTCGTCGGGGTCAACCGCCACACCATCGCCGACGAGCCGCCGCCCAAGGTCGAGTTCCGTCTCGACGAGACGCTCGAAGAGAAACGCAAGGCGGCGATCGCCGCGCTGCGAGGACGCCGCGACGCCGAGAAGGCGCGGGTCGCCCGGCAGCGCGTCATGGAAGCCGCCGCCGGTCGGGCCAACCTGATGCCGCTGCTGGTCGACGCGGTCGATTCCGGGGTCACGCTCGGCGAGCTCTGCAGCGATCTCGAATCGCTCTTCGGGTCGTATCGCGCTCCCGTCGTCGCCTGACGGCTCCCGGACGCCCCCCGGGCTCCGGAAAAAAAATGGCGTGGCTCTAAAGCGCGCGGTCGGCGCCGTCCGATGGTCCCCGCTGGCTCAGGACCATCCCCGAAAGACTGATGGAGTTTCCCGCAATGGAAAGCCGGCGTCGCCACTTCACGATCGCTCACAAGATCCTGCTGATCGCCACCAGCTTCTCGCTCCCGATCGCGGTGCTCGCGTACTTCGTGACCAGCGCCATCGACGTCAACATCGACTTCGGTGCGAAGGAGATCGAGGGCAACACCTACCAGCGGCCGTGCGAGGCATTGCTGCACGGCTTGCAGTCGCACCAGCTCGCCGCCCACGAGATCCAGGACGGTTGGGGAGAGGGCTCGACTACGCTCACCACCGCGAAGAGCGCGGTCGACGTGGCGTTCGACGCTCTCGAGGCGGCTGACCGTCGCGTCGGCGTCGATCTCCAGTTCACCGACGAGGGCCTCGGCAAGCGCGATCGCGCCCACATCCGCATCCCGACGGTGCGCGCCGAGTGGAAGGAGCTCGCCTCCGCCGTCGCCGAACAGGCGAAGTCCGGGAAGCTCACCGCCGACGTCGACGCGCGCTACGACCACCTCCTCGCCGACGTGCGCACGATGATCACGCACTCGGGCGACACCTCGAACCTGATCCTCGACCCCGACCTCGACAGCTACTACATGATGGACGTGACGCTGCTGGCCCTGCCGCAGACGCAGGATCGGGTGGCGCGCGTCCTCGCCTACGGTGCCGGTGTGGCGGCCAAGGACGCACCGTCGCCGGCCGAACGGATCCAGCTCGCGGTCCACGCGGCGATGCTGCAGGAGGCCGACCACGACCGCATCGTCGCCAGCTCGCAGACGGCCCTCAACGAGGACCGCAACTTCTACGGCACGAGCGATTCGTTCCAGCGCGAAGTGCCGTCGTCGCTCGAGAGCTACAAGAAGGACACCGCCGTCTTCATCGCGATGGTGAAAGAGCTCGCGAGCGCCGAGAAGCCCTCGATCGATCGCGCGACGTTCGCCGCCGCCGGCATGAAGGCACTGGACGCGGCCTACGACTACTGGGAGACGGCGGACCGCCAGCTCGACGTCCTGCTCGCCAACCGCGTCGGAATCCTCGCGGGAAGCAAGCAGTGGGCGCTCGCGCTCTCCTTCGCCGCGGTGGTCGCCGCGTCGGTCCTTTCGTACTTCATGATGCGCAGCATCACCCAGCCGCTCGACGGGCTGGTCGGCTCGCTCGGCCCCGGTGCCGACCTGCTGGCCGGCTGTGTCGAGAGCATCTCCGAGACGAGCCGTGGCGAGGCGACCATCCCCGCCGATGCGGCCATCATCTGTGAGGAGCTGAACGCCCACGCGGACGACATGCGCAAGGCGGTGCGCGAGCTGGTGAGCCTGGTGGCGGGTTCGGCCGCGGCGGACCGGATCATCCACGACGCGCCGGCCCGGCCGGTGGTCGCGCCGGCCCGGAACACGAAATGACCCGTCGTACCAGCTGGAGGGCCTGCCATGCCTAGCTCGCACTACCAAAGACTCCTGACCCTGGTGATCCCGTACATCGGTGAAGAGAAGGCGACCGGTGCCATCGGCCGTCAGCTCAAACACTGCAACGGGACACCGGAAACCTTCAGTGCCGACGACTTCCAGAAGATCACGGCGCACGTGATCGGCGCGACCACGCTCTACGTGCGCGACGCGGCGCAGAAGCAGCAGCTGATCGACCAGCTGAAGGCGTTCGCGTGACCTGAACGACGGATGATCGAAGGCGGCGGATCGCGATCGATCCGCGTGCAAGGGCGGCGCGCCGT
>CAYRQC010000063.1:0-13077 GCA_964426265.1 uncultured Phycisphaerales bacterium
GCCGACTGAACTGCTGGCGCGCCAACATCTAGCGACGCTGACGGCGCTGTTGCCACCACTGGGCCTCCCGCCGCCGCAGGCGATGATCGGCGCACTTGCGGAAGGTGGCGCGAAAGCGTCGCGGGCCGCGGTCGCGCCGATCGTCGTCGGCACCCACCGTCTCTTCTCCATGCCGGTGCGCTTTCGCGATCTCGCCGCCGTGGTCGTGGACGAGCAGCACAAGTTCGGCGTGCGCCAGCGTTCGCGCCTCCTCGCGAAGGGGGAAGCTCCGGATCTGCTGCTGGTCTCGGCGACGCCGATCCCACGGACGCTCGCCCACACGCTGTTCGGCCACCTCGACCTCTCGACGCTGCGCGAGCGGCCGTTCGCGCCACGCAACGTGACGACCGAGCTGCTGTTGCGAGAGGAGCGGCGCAACCTGGCGCCGCGGTTGCGCGAGGAGATCGCACGGGGCGGCAAGGTCTTCGTCGTCTGCCCCGCGATCGGCACGGTCGACGCGAAGGGCAACGGCATGGTCTCCGCAGAACGAGTGGCACCGTGGCTCCGTCGCGAGCTCGGAGGGTCGGCTCGCGTCGAGCTCCTCCATGGCCAGCTCGATCCGGCCGAGAAGCTGCGACGCCTCGCGGCGTTTGTCGCCGGCGACACCCAGGTCCTGGTCGCCACCGTGGTGGTGGAGGTCGGGATCGATGTGCCGGACGCCACGTTGGCCGTGGTGCTCGCCGCCGAACGTTTCGGACTCTCGCAGCTCCACCAGATCCGCGGGCGGGTCGGCCGGCGCGGCCATCCTGCGAGCTGTCTGCTGGTGTCGGCCGAGCCGGGCGCCACCGCCGAGGCGCGCCTGGCGCAGTTCTGTCAGCTCGACGATGGCTTCGCACTCGCCGAGCTCGACCTCGAGCAGCGCGGCCCCGGTGAGCTGCTCGGCGCCCATCAGCACGGGCTCCTCTCTGCGGCCTATCCCGAAGCCCTCCTCGACCCCGAGCTGGTCGCGCTCGCGCGCCGCTTTGCGAGCGTCGGCCGTTGGCGCAAGCTGCTGGCGGACAAGCCTTTCCGCACCGCCGCAGTTGCCAGCACGGAGCTCTTCTGGTAGTTCCCTCGCCCTTCCGGCTCCCGGAGGTCTGCGCGGCCATGCTGAAGCTGTCGGCGGCGTTCGCCGCGTTCGTCGTTGGATGCTCCTTCGGATTCGGTGGACTCAATTTGTCCACGGCTTCTGCCCAGTCTGGCCACGGCGGGACCGGCAAGCCCAAGGAACGGGACGAGCCGCAGTTCGATCGCGACGGTCCGAAGCGACCCGCAGCGACCAGTGAGACTCCAGCGAAAGAGGCGCCGACCGCCGCCGAGGCGCTCGACCACGCGCTGCCCGTCATCACTACTTGGCCGGGACAGGGTGGCGAGAACGCACTGCTCGCGTTGATCGCGCGCGGGCCCGACCTGATCCCGCTGCTGCGCGCGCGGCTCAAGGGCGGCACGGTGCTGGAGCGCAGCGCGTCGGCGCGCGCGCTCTGCCTGCTCGCCGACAAGGAGTCGTTCGGCGAGATCGAGAAGCTCTTCGCTGATCCGCGCCAGCGTGCCCGCTTCGCTCCCTTGCTCGAATCGCTCTTCGAGCTCGATCCGATCGCGACGCGCGCGCTCGCCCTGCGCTTCCTCGGGTCGGAGCAAGCACCGCTGCGCACCGCCGCCACGAGTCTCGTGCGCGCCCACCCGACCTCGGAGGTGACCGGCGAGCTCAAGACGCGGCTGCTTGCGGCGCGCGAGGATGGCGTCCGCTTCGACCTGTTCAACCTGCTCGAGCTGCTCGGTGAGCCGGAGCTGCCGACGATCGCACTCGAGCGCTTCCTCGGTGACTCGAGCCCGCCGCTTGCTGCGCGCGCCACGCTGTTGCTCGCCAAGCAGGAGTCGCCCGAGCTTCGCGGCGAGCTCGCGCGGCTGGCCGCGACCAACCACGATCGCCGCGGACTGCACGCGGCGCTGGCGCTGGCGATCACGGAGCAACAGACCGGAGCGCGCCTGCTCGCCGATGAGCTGTTCGATCTTTACCTGCCGACGCTCAAGACGAACGATCTCCTGCTGCGGATGACCTCCTGCATCGTCTGTGCGCTGGTCGGCTACCGGAACGAGTCACGCGCCGAGGTCACGCAGGCCCAGGTGGTGCCGGCGCTGGCCGAAGTCGTCGTGAATGGCCGCTTCTTCGGGGATTTCGAGATCTGCTTCAAGACTGCGGTGACCGCGCTCGAGCTGTCGACCGGCGAGCACCTGGGAAGCAGCGTGCCGGCGTGGCGCGAGTGGTTCTCGAAGCATCCGAGCGGGAAGGTCGAGGGCCGGCGGGAGCTGCAGGCACTGGTGCTCGAGGAAGATGAGCGAGCTGCGGAGGTCACCCTGTCGCGTGCCGATGCGACCGGCCAGCCGGTGGCGGAGCTGGTCTTGTGCGGCGAGGCGCATCGAGCGCCGATCGCCTTCGGTGGACGGCCCGGGGCGGTGGCCCTCACCGCTTCGGCGATGCGCGAGTTGCTGGTCGGCCTCGAGCGACTGGGGCTGCTGAGCGGTGAGCTGCCGCGCGTGCTTCCCGAGGCTGCGGTCGGCGACCTGCTGCTCGGCGTCACCACGCGCGGACGCGAGCGCACGCTCGCCCTGGTCGCGAACGACCCCAAGGTCGCGCTGTTCACCAAGCTCATCGACCACGCGGTCGAGCCGTTCGCCTGGCAGGTGCTGCTGGCATCGGACGACCACTACTCGAGCCGCTTCGCGGAGGAGCAGGCGTGGTTCTCGACGCATCCCGCGATCACGGAGCAGCGCAGCCGCATCCTCGACCTGGCGCTGGCGCGCATCGCGACGGACGACCCGCTGGCCGCTCGGCAGGCGTTTGCGATGCTCGATCGGATCGGCGAGCTCGGCACCAGCGTGCGCGCCCACCAGATCGACGCCGTCGCGGTGCTCTTGGCCAAGCTCTCGGCGGCCGACCCGCGCGCGCGCAAGCTCTTCGAGCTGCTGATCGCGACCGGCCGCGACGACGCCTTCGACAAGCTCGCCGATGCCCTCGCACTACGCGGAACGACCGCGGTCGAGTGGATCGCCGATGCGATCGTGCGGCTTGGACGGATCGACCGCGCGCTCGGCGATGAGCGCGGGCTGGTCCGGCTTGCCGGGTTGACCGCCGCCGAGCGGCAACCGGCGGGCGTCGTCGATGAGACACGCTTGACGGCGCTGGCGCGAACCGATGTGGAGGAGCGGGTGCGCGCGAAGGCGCTTGCCCTGCTCGCACGCGCGGCGACCGATGGCGCCACGGCGACCTTGCTCGACCTGGCGGAGCATGGGACCGCCGGCGTCCAGATGGAGTCGCTGCGATTGCTCGGGTTCGCCCATCGCGACGATGCCCTGGCCTGCCTGGTCGCGGCGGCGCGCGGCAGTGATGCGGCGCTCGCGGCTGCGGCGCTCGAGGGGTTGGCGCGGCGTGGCGACGAGGCGGCCGGTGCGGCCCTCGACGGCATCGTCCGCGAGCGCGGGCCGATCGACACCGTCGGCCGCATCGCCCTTGCCGCGATCAAGGGGCTACCGCGTGCGATCGCGCTGGCGCGCATCCGCAAGCTGATGAACGAGGCGGGCGGTGCCCTCGCGCACGAGGCGGCCTACGGGCTTGCCGATCTCGGTGAGATGGAGGCGGTGCCGGCGTTGCTCGCCGACCTCGAGGACGAGAAGCTCCACCGGCGGGCGCAGACGCTGCTCACCTACCTCTTCTGTACTGATGTGGGAACCGAAGCGTGGCGGTTTCGTTCACTCCAGGAAGCGGCACCCGCCGCGAGCCACGTCGACCACTTCTTCGCCGCCTTGAGCGCGGTGGGCGTGATCGTTCCGGAGAGCAAGGAGCTGCGCGATCGGGCGCTGCTCCCGATGCTGGTGGCGGCGATCGAGGATCAGCGCTGGTTCGTGCGACGCACGGCGATCGAGTTGCTCGAGGCGATGCACGGGCGGTCGCTCGGCGGGCTGTCGGTGACGGCGACTCCGGCGGAGATCGCGGCGCTGGCGGCGCGCTGGCGTGAGGTGATCGCCACGCAGGCCGCCGGTGCTCCCGCTGGGGCAGCTGCGGAACGGTGAAGCGGTGACGACGGAGCTGTCGCAACGCATCGAGCAGACCCGCGCCCTGCTCGGCCGGATCGAGGAGGAGGTCGGCGCGGTTCTCGTCGGGCAGCACGCGCTCGTACGCCGGCTGCTGCTCGCGCTGCTGGCGGATGGCCACGCGCTGATCGAGGGCGTTCCCGGGCTCGGCAAGAGCCTCGCCGTCGCCGCGCTCGGCAAGGCGAGTGGGCTCTCCTTCCGCCGCATCCAGTTCACGCCCGATCTGCTGCCAGCCGACCTGATCGGGACGCAGATCTTTCGTCCGGGCAGTGGCGACTTCACGGTGCGCCAGGGACCGCTCTTCGCGGAGCTGGTGCTGGCCGACGAGATCAACCGGGCGCCGCCCAAGGTGCAGAGTGCGCTGCTCGAGTCGATGCAGGAGCGGCAGGTCACGATCGCCGACACGACGCTCCCGCTGCCGCGACCGTTCGTGGTCTTCGCCACCCAGAACCCGATCGAGCACGAGGGGACCTACCCGTTGCCCGAGGCGGAGCTCGACCGCTTCCTCTTCAAGGTGCGGCTGACCTATCCCGACCAGCGCGACGAGGCGGAGATCCTCCGTCGCCACGGGCGTGGCGGGTCGCCGCGCGAGGTGCGTGCGGTCACGTCGCGCGCCGAGCTGCTCGCCGCGCGCGACCTGCTCGACCAGATCCACGCCGAGCAGGCGATCGTCGACTACATCCTGCGCATCGTCGCGGCGACCCGCGATCCGGCGCGCCGCGAGCTCCGGCTGGGCGCATCACCGCGCGCGTCGCTCGCGATGCTGGTGGCGGCGAAGGGGCTGGCGCTGCTCAACGGACGCGCCTTCGTCACGCCGGGCGACGTCAAGGAGCTGGCGCCCGATGTGCTGCGCCACCGGCTGCTCCTGAGCTTCGAGGCCGAGGCGGCAGGAACGACGGCAGAGGAGCTCCTCATGGACCTCTTGCGCGTCGTTCCGGCGCCGTGACGGAGAGCGTGCGATGGGCACGCCAAGGCTCGATCCGCTGCTGCTGGCGACGGTGCGCGAGCTCGAGGTGCGGGCGCGGCGATCGGTGCGCGAGGGGCTCGGTGGCGCGTGGCCGAGCGCGGTGCGTGGCCAGGGGATCGAGTTCGCCGAGGTGCGGGAGTACGTCGTCGGCGACGACGCGCGGACGCTCGAC
This sequence comes from uncultured Phycisphaerales bacterium, assembly GCA_964426265.1. Classification (GTDB taxonomy): domain Bacteria; phylum Planctomycetota; class B15-G4; order B15-G4; family SIAN01; genus SIAN01. The sequence continues at coordinate 5,247 of CAYRQC010000063.1, forward strand.
TGGAACGTCTCGGCGCGCACCGGCCGCCTCCAGGTGAAGCGGTTCGACGAGGAGCGCGAGCAGACGGTGCTCTTCCTGCTCGACGCGTCGCGCTCGTGTGCGCAGGCGGCGGGACGGCGGCCGTGGCGCGAGGCCGCGGGCGAAGTGGTCGCGACCGTGGGGCTCGCCGCGGCGCAGGCGGGTGATCGGATCGGGGGGCTCTTCTTCAGCGAAGGGATCGATCGGGTCGTTCCGGCCCGGCACGGCATGACGAGCGTGTTGGCGCTCGTGAGCCAGTGGCTGGCACATCGGAGTGCGCGCGGCGGCACCGATCTCGACACCACGCTCCGCGAGCTGCTGAACGTGCGGCGGCGGCCGGCGTTGGTGGTGGTCGTCACCGATGGCCACGCGTTGGCGCCCGATGCGACTCTCGCGGCAGTGGCGGCGCGGCACGATCTGGTGCTGCTCGCGCTGCGCAGCGTGGTCGCCGCGCGACTGCCGGAGCGCGGGCGCTTTCGGTTCGAGGAGCCGGAGCGCGGACGGCGGTTCGTCGCCGACCTTGGCGACCGTCGTGTGCGAGCCGCGCTGATCGACCAGCTGACGCGCCGTTTCGACGCGCAGCAACGACGGGCGCGCGAGCTTGGCGTCGATTGGATCGAGGCCGATGCCGACGGTGATCTCGCGCTGCCGCTGCTGTGGTGGGCGCGCCGACGCGCTACGGGCGCGGCCCGATGATCGGGGCGCTGAACGGTCGTGCAGCGCTGCTGAGTGCGGCTCTGCTCGTCGGTGCAGCGTTCGTCGCGCAGCAGCCGGCGGCCGAGGTAGCTCGACTGACTGCGAGTCGGAGCGAAGTCGCGATCGGCGAGCGGTTCGAGCTGCTCGTCGAGGCGCCCGCGGGGTTGGCGGGCGAACTCTGGTTGAGGGCGATGCCGGAGCTCGATGCGGCGGTGGCGCTGGTTGATCGCGCGGTCGACTCGGTGGCGGGCGCCGCGGTGGATGGGGGAACTGGTGCACGGCTCCATCTCCAGTTGGTGGCGTGTGCCGCGGGTCGCTGCGAGCTCGGGCCGTTCGATCTGATCTTGCGAGGGGACGCCCGTTCCGAGCTCCCCATCACGAGCGATGCGACGAGCGTGACCATCCGTGCGCCATGGGGCGAGGCGCCGACGCCGCCGTTTGCCGAGTGGCGAGTGGTGGCACCGCGCACCGAGGAGGCGGGCGCACATCGGCTGCTCTGGTGGTTGATTGCCGCCGCGTTGCTGACGGCTGCCGCCGTGATCGCGATCGTCGCCCGACGACGTCGCCAGCAGCCAGCAGCGTTCGTGCAACCACCGCCCGCGGCGACCGATCTTCGCGTCCTCGCGCAATCGCTGCCGCTTCCGGTCGAGGAGCGTCGCCAGTGGTGTGCCGCGGTCGAGCAGGCGCTACGTGCCGAATTTGCGGCGCGCTCGAGCGCCGCGCGCTTCGCGTGGTCACGTGCGGAGCTGCTCGTGTTGCGTGGCGCCGGAGCTTGGCCCACCGCTTTCGAGGTGGAGTGGTCGAACATCCTCGCTGCGCTCGAACGCGGTCGATTCGCCCGACCGAGCGCACCCGAGCTCGCGGGCGACTTCGGGCAACGGATCGCGCGGCTGCTCGCGGAACGCTCGCCGTGATGCTTGCGATGCTGCTCGCGATGACTCTCCCGGAGCTGGCGCACCCGTCGGCGCTGCTCGCCGCGCTGGTGGCGATCGCCGGCGCCGAAGCGTGGCGCCGGCGGCGGATGCGCCCGGCGCTGCCGTTCGCATACGTCGAATGGCTCGCGCCACTGCCGCGCACCCTTCGCGATCAAGCGGCCGCGGCACTGCCATGGCTGCGGATCGTCACGCTGGCGGCGTTCGCCGTTGCGCTCGCCGATCCGGTGGTGCGTTGGCGTGCTCACGAAGAGGAGCGGCGTGGCGTCGATCTCCTCGTGGTGCTCGACGCCTCCTCCTCGATGACGGAGACGTTGCCCGGCTCCTTCGCGAGCCGCCGCTTCGATGCCGCGCGTGAAGCGGTGCAGTTGTTCGCGCAGGGCCGCGGCGGCGATCGCCTCGGGCTCGTCACGTTCGCCAAGTTTCCGCGGCTGCGCTGCCCACTCACCTCGGACCCACAGCTCTTCGCCGCGCTGCTCAGCGACACCACGCCGGTGGCGGCGGCGAGTGAAGAGGACCGCACGGGAATTGGCGTCGCACTGGCCGACGGCGCCGTGCGGCTTGGTGACGGGGTCGGCGGCGGCGCCGGCGCCACCGGCCGGTCGCGCGTCCTCGTGCTGGTGAGCGATGGCGCGAACAACGTCGGCCCGATCGAGCCGTTCGATGGCGCGCGCCTCTGCCGAGAGAGCGGCGTGCGTGTCTATCCGATCGCGCTTGGTGGCGGCGAGCCGTTCGGTAGCGGTCGCTCGGCACCCGACGGTGACTTGCTCCGAGCGATCGCCGAGCTCACCGGCGGCCGCGCGTTCGCGGCCACGGATCACGCGGCGCTGGCCGATGCGTGGCGCGCGATCGACGCGCTCGAGCGGGCTCCGATCGTCCGCCGCGACGGTCTCGTGGCGCACGCGGTCGCCTCGCCGCTGTTGCTCGGTGCGCTCGGCTTGGCAGTGCTGCTCGTGTTCCTGGCGAGGACCTGGTTGAAGAGCGAGCCGCGCGTGCGCCAGCCGTGGCGGACGACGCTCGAGGCGGTGAGCGCGGCGGCGGTATTGCTCGCGGTTGTCCCGCTTCCCGCGCTCTCCGGTGCCGTCGTGAAGCACGAACCACCGCCGCTGCTCTTCGCACTCGACTGCTCCCGCAGCATGCTCGCGGAAGATGTGGCGCCGAGTCGCTTCGGGCAGGCGTCGGACCATCTTGTGAAGCGTGTTCGCGCGGAGCCGGGGCGTCGATTCGGGGTCGTCGCTTTCGCCGGCAGGGCCTGGCGGGTCGCGCCGCCTACGACGGACAGCGACGCGCTGCTCGAGCTGGTGGCCGAGCTCGATCCGGCGCGCGTGGTCGAACCCGGCAGTGATGCGGGCGCTGGTATCGCGGAAGCGCGCCGCATCGCGGAGGAGTTCCGCGGTGCAGAGATCGAGCTGCTCACCGACGGCGAATGGGATGGCACCGATCCGTTGGCGGCGGTGGTCGAAGCGTCGTCGTCGGGTCGTTCGATCGTCGCCCGCTGTTTTGGAAGTGCAGCTCCGGCCACGATTCCGGGCGCGATTCAGTCCGTCGATTCTGGCGATGCCGAGGCGACGCTGGCGCGCCCGGATCGGGTGGCGGCGCTCTGTGAGTCGGGACGGCTGCGCGGCAGTGCGACCGAGCGCGCTGCGCCATCACCACCACTCGATCGGGCGACGCTGTGGCTCGCGCTGGCGATCGCCTGTGGCCTGGCTGCGCACGTCTTGGGAGGTCGTGAAGCGTGAGGTGCGCCGCGCTGCTCTTCACGCTCATGCTGATCGGCGCCGCCGGCACCGCTCGTAGCGACGATCCGCCGCGCGACGCGCGGCAGCGCCTCGCGCTCGCCGTGGAACGGGCGCGCACGGGTGAGTTCGTCTCGGCGGCCGCCGAGTTCGCGCTGCTTCGTCAGGACGGCGATCACAAAGTGGCGGTCGCGGCGACGTTCGACTTCGCGCGTGCACGCTTCGAGCGCGCCGCCGGGCGATCGCTCCCGAGCTCACCGAGTGGCTCTCCTTCGGTCACGCTGATCGCCGATGCGCGCGGGCTGCTCGGATTGATCCGGAGCGAGCTGGAGGAGTCGCGCGGGGCGTTGCTCGACTTGGTGGCGGCCGCGCTTCCCGATCGCGACGTGCAAGCCGGGCTTGCGCGCGTCGCGGAGCTGCTTCGCCAGGTGATCGCGCGCGACCGCGAGTGGGCGGCCGTCGCCGAACGCGAGGCGGCACGGGCGGCCCACCGTGGCGCCAAGGGGCCACTCAAGCCGGGTGCGTCGGGTGTGCGTTCGCAAGCGGGCGCCCCGGGCAAGCGGGTGGGGGGTGCCGATGCTGGCGGGGACCCCATCCCGCACGATGCGACCGCGGCCGCCGCGTCGCCTCCGGCTCCGCTCTCTACGGTCGCGACCCGGGAGCTGCTCGATCAGCTCGATCGCGTGCGCGGCGAGCAGCGCGCACTCGACGAGCGGCACGCGCAGCAGGCGCTAGAACGCGGGGGTGCCCGGCGCCAGTGATGGAGGCTCCGCGATGGTGTGGCGCAAGCTCGTGTCCTCGATGGCGATGATCGCGGTGGTGGTGACGGCGGGCGCTCCGGCCCGTGGCGAGGAGGGTCCGACGACCAAGCGGGCGCGGGCCGCCTTGCGGTTCGAGCTTCCGCCGCTCCGCAAGCCGAACGAGGCGCGCTGGACCGGCGAGTGGTTCGCCGCGCTCGAGGAGGCGACGCGCCGCAACGTGCCGGTCGTCGCCGTGCTCAGCGACGACGTGAGCGCCGGCTTCAACACCATGAAGGAGGCGGTCTACAGCACCGAAGAGTTCGCGCGGTTCACCCATCGCGTCGTGTTGCTCGCGGCGTTCGATGGCAAACAGCACCCCGCGAAACCGCGCGTCGTCGACGGCCGGGAGATCGCATGGTGCGACCTCTTCGACTGCCCGTGCGACGATCATCGGGCCGCGTTCGTCCGGGTGAGGAACGACTTCGCCCAGCGCGAGTATTGGAACCCGTTGCACGTCTTCGTGAGCCCGGCCGGGAAGGAGCTCACGCGTGCCGAGGGCCATGTGCTGACGATCGATCGGCTGAAGGAGGAGCTCGCGGTCGCGAGCAAGGCGCTGCCTGGTCCGTCGCTCACCTACGTCAACTACCGCGACCTGCTCGTGCGCCTGCGCGGCCTGGTCGATCTGCGGGAGAAAAAGGGACATCAGTGGGTGGACGCGGAGCTCGGCAAGCTGCTCGAGGCGGAGCAGAAGGCGATCACCAACGCTCCGCAGCAGCGCGTGCTGGTGACGGCCGCGATGGTCGCGTTCGTCGAGAGCTTGCGGTCGGCCTTGCTCGAGGAGGGCGATGGGCTGATCGAGGACGCCAGCGAGCTGATCGCGAGCGGCGACGTTGCCGGCGCTCGCAAGCTCCTTGCGAGCGTCATGCGCAGCTTCAAGGGGCTGCCCCCCTCCAAGGCTGCGGAGCTGGCATTCGCCAAGCTTCCGGCGTCCGAGCCCAAGAAGAAGGGCTGATCTGAAAAGCGGGCCGAGCGACGCGTCGAGTCGGCGCGGTGCCCCTCAGTTTTTGGCGCCCCCCGCAACGGCGGGGGCGGCCGTACCGGTCCGCTTGGCGTTCTCTTCCTTCGCCTTGCGCATCTCGCGCAGCAGCGCCGGAACCCCCTCCTTCAGCGCTTTGGGATCGGTGAAGGTGGCGATCGGCTTGCCGTCGGCGTCGAGGAAGAGCACTTGCACCTTGCGCTGCTCGCCCTTCTCCATGTTGGCGAGGAGGTAGGTGTTCACTGGCTCGCGGCCCTTGACCTTGCGCAGGAACTCGTGATCCGAGAGACAGACCTTCTCGCAGACGAACTCACGAGCTTCCTTGATGATCTCCTTGTTCTTCAGCATCTCGAGCTCGAGCGCCTTGCTGTAGTCGTACGCAGCGCCCTCGGAGACGTGGCCGTTGAAGATGTAGACGAGGAGCGGCTTGCGGTCGATCGGCTGGGTGCCGTTCCAGGTGAGGTTGCCGTCCTGGCCAGGGATGAAGGTGTCGGCTGCCGTGGCGCCGCCATCGGTTCCGCCGGTACGTGCCCGCCGCGCTCCGAAGCCACCACCCGTTCGGGCTCCGGCTCCGCCACCCGTATTTCCGGACGCGCTGCCGCCACTCTTGGCACCGGACCCGCCGGCGCTGCCTGAGCTGCCACCGCATCAGCCGAATGCGAACGCCTTCGGCATCACCCCCAAGCTCGACCCGAGCACGAGCGCCCCGAGCCACAGACCGCTGCGTACGTTCATCGACTTGCCTCCTCGCGAAAGAACGCGGAAGAAGGAACGAACGGCGCACACCATAGCGATGGAGACCGGCACCAACGCATCGGTGGGAGATCACCGCGCGTCCGCTCGAGTCAGAGTGGGGTGTCGGACGGCCAAGTGGGAGCGTTCCGTGGCAGCGCCGAGAAGCCGCCCGCCGACGCAAGCCATTGCCAGACCTGCTGTTGCAGCTCCACCTCGCTCCCCTCGTTGCGGACGACCACGTCCGCGCGCCGACGTTTCTCGACGAGCGAGATTTGGTGTGCTTCGCGGCGTTCGATCTCGCCGCTGGACCAGCCGCGATTCGTCGCGGCACGCTGCGCCCGCTGATCGGGGCGGCTGTCGACGAAGAGCAAGAGGTCGCAGCGGTCGGCGAACGGACCCGATTCGAGCAGCAGCGGGACGTCGAGCACGACCGCCGGTACGTCCGGTGAGTGGAGGAGCCGGTCGAGGTCGGTGACGAGCTCGCGGCAAACCAGTGGGTGAAGCAACTCCTCGAGGTGGCGGAGGTGGTCGGGGTTGCCGAAGGTGGCGCGCGCCAGGGCTGGTCGATCGATCGATGCGCCATCGGCCGCCAGCAGCGAGGGGCCGTGCCGCGCGACGATCGCAGCGATCACCGCCGGCTCGGCGAGCGACCGGCGCGCAACCGCGTCGGCGTCCAGCACGGCAGCGCCGCGGCGAGCCAGCGCGGCCGCAACGCTGCTCTTGCCACTTGCGATCCCGCCGAGCAGCCCGATCACGACTGGACGCTTGGCGGGAAGCGCCAGTTCGCTCGCGCCGCGGCTCACGACAGCCTCTGCATGCTTGACACCCCCAAAAGCGCGCCCTTTAATCCCGCCCTTTCCCGTCGGCCGTCCGATCCTACGTAGCGGTAATGGTTTGCGTGCGGTCAGTCGCCGGCGCGGTTCGTGCCCTGGAGCCCGCGGGGGCGTTGCCACCCCTGAGGTCACCGTCTAGAGCGCGGTCCCAAGCACGCTGCGAAGTGAACGACGCGTCGTGAACGTGAACAAAGCCTGGAGCCTTTGAATGAACCGCCGAAACCGCGGGGCCGCCTCTGTTGGCGTGGTCTGGGTCATCGTCCTGCTCGCCCTCCTGCTCTTCGCGGGCGGCGGCATCTACGTGCTGGCGTCCGAGAAGACCGACAACGAGCGAGCGGTCGTCGTCGCCAAGGCCGAGACGCTGGCCGCCCAGACGCAATACCAGGCGTCGGCGACCAAGGCGCTCGAGCTCGCGGCCGAGGTCGGTTACCGGGATGAGAACGACAAGACGACCGAGTCGCGGACGGCCGAGATTCACGGCCGGTTGGCAGCGCTCCGGGACGGCTACTCGTCGTTCATCGGTGCCGACGTCACGACGCTCGCTCGCGCGGTCGACCGGATGGAAGCGCAGATCAACTCGGTGACGCGAGAGCTCGCCGAGGCCAAGCAGCAGCAGTCGGCGGCCGAGGCCGCGCGGCAGTCGGCGCAGCAGAACGTGCAGGACGTGACGCGTGCGAAGGACGAGGCGGCCTCGAAGATCCAGAAAGATCTCCAGGATGAACGCGACCGCAACGCGGGTGTGGAGGCCAACGACCGCACCAAGATCGAAGACCTCAACAAGCGGCTCAATGACCATGAGGCACGGGCGCGTTCGGAGAAGGAAGAGCTCGAGCGCCAGGTCGCCGCCGCGCAGGACGAGATCCGCAAGCGCGATGGGCGCATTGCCGAGCTCGCGAAGAAGGTGGAAGTCATCAAGCTGCCGGACGAGCCGGACGGCTCGATCGTCGCGGTCAGCACCGCGAACACCTGCTACATCGACCTCGGTAGCAAGCAGCTCCTCCGTCGCGGGACGCGGTTCAAGGTCTTCACCTACGGCAAGAGCGGAGAGATGCGCGAGAAGGGCATGGTCGAGGTCTCCGCCGTTCGCGAGGCGATGGCGGAGTGC
>CAYRQC010000064.1:0-15084 GCA_964426265.1 uncultured Phycisphaerales bacterium
CCGCCGCGACCCGCAGCCCCTCCGCGACACCGGCGTCCTGGCCACCCGCTTGGATCCGCTTGCCCGGAGTCGCCGTTCGGAGCGGTCGCGAAGCGTGGACGAGCGGCAGATCGTGGGTGCGCAAGTAGTCGATCGCGTCGGCCGCCACGGAGACGACCACGCCCTCGCCGTCGACTAGCAGCAGTCCGCGGTCCGACTCCACCAGCGCGACCGGTTCGCGCAGCGTCACCGCCACCTCGAGCTGATTCGGGTAGCGCTTCTCGACGCGGTCGATCGAGCGCACCCAGCCGGTCGCACCTTCGATCGCCCGCAGCAGCGCGGCCACCTCGTCGTCGCTGCGCAGCGGCGTGGCCGGCAGCTCACCGAGCACGCTGCCCACCGCGTCGGTCAACGACGGGGTCCACCACACGGGGCCCGAGACGACCTCGAAATGGCCGGGGTCGACCAGGAACGCGCGCTCCTGGCCTTCCGCGAGCGACGGGAGCTTGGGCAGCCACCAAACCGCCGCTCCGAGCAACGCACAGAGCAACGGCGCCGGCAGCCACCGTGCGGGCGATGCCATCCGGGGTGCCCCCAAAGACGCTCCCCTCCCGCGGACGCAAGCTGAGGTGAAACAGCGCCGGCAATCCCGGCGTCCTCTGCTGCAACGGCTCGTCAAACGGTTGCTCTTCGAGCCGTTGCTAGCGCTCCTCGTCGTGGGTTCGCCTGGCCGACGACGAGGAGACGCGCGTGATTATGGCCTTGCGACCGCCATCCGCGACGCGTCCGCTCCCGCCGGCCGGCCGTCGCTCTTCACGGTGGAGCGAACCTCGACGTCTTCCACCACGCACTCGAGCGTCGTGATGACCGACTCGAACAGCTCCCGATTGAGGGTCACCGTGTCGCCACCCTTCGAGCCCTCGAGCTCGCGGTAGAGCAGGCCGATCATCACCTTGAGTGGTGCCGTCCGCCGCACCACGTCCGAACCACCCTTCACCGTCACCACGATTGGATCTCCTCGAAATGGTCTGTTTGAAAATGGTGCGTTCGAAAGCTGCGGCTGGACTCTGCGGCGAGCGGCGGTTCAATAACGCCGTTCGCACGCTCGGCCCGCCGTCCTGCAACCCTTCGCTGCGATCGATCGCTGCGACCCTTCGCCGCAACCACTCGCTCGCGCCGCCAGTCGAACCGCCAACCGGCGGCGGATCTTACGGTGGCGTGGAGCGCGTCGGCAGAGGGCAGACGCCGCGGGGCGATCGCCGCGACCACCACACCTTCCCCGCGTTCTTCCACGGTTACCCCAGAGTCCTTCACCGATCGTAAACCCAGCATCACCTGACTCCCCGCCACCCGCCTCGGCTCCCGCCGACGGCGAGGCGCCGATCACGCGCTGGCGCGGCTACACGTTGAGCCCGTTCCAGCGCGAGGCGGTCGTCGCCATCGGGGCGAACCGCGACGTGCTGATCTCGGCCCCGACCGGCGCCGGCAAGACGCTGGTGGCGGAGTACGCGATCGAGGCGTGCATCGCGGCCGGCAAACGGGCGATCTACACCGCCCCGATCAAGGCGCTCTCGAACCAGAAGTTCCGCGACTTCCGGGCGCTGAAGAGCTTCGACGTCGGAATCATGACCGGCGACGTCACCCTGCGGCCGACGGCACCGCTGGTGATCATGACCACCGAGGTCTTCCGCAACTCCCTCTTCGATCGCGGCGAAGAGCTCGACGACCTCGGGTGGATCGTCTTCGACGAGATCCACTACATGGACGACCTGGAGCGCGGCACCGTATGGGAGGAGAGCCTCATCTTCCTCCCCGAGAACGTGCGGCTCCTCGCCCTCTCCGCGACTGTCAGCAACCTCTCGCAGTTCTGCGAGTGGGTGAGCCAGATCCGACAGCGCGAGATCGTGCGGGTCGAGTCGACGCAGCGTCCGGTGCCGCTGGTCCACTATCTCCACTTCCCGGGGTTCGGACCCAAGCGCGCCGACAAGGTGAAGCAGCTCCCGAACGCCGTGCCGAGCTTCACCTCGGGCGCGCGGCGCCGCGGCCCCGGCGGACCGGGGTCGGGACGAGTCACCGCCGCCGACCTGCTCGACCGCCTCGAACGCGAAGAGCGACTCCCCGCGCTCTTTTTCTGCTTCAGCCGCCGCGAGGTCGAAGGGCGCGCACGCGAGAACGCACGCCGCCGCTTGCTCGATCCCGAGGCGCGCGCCTCCATCGAGAAGCTCTTCGACGAGATCAGCGACCGCTTCGAGATCCGCGCCGACGCGGCGCTGGACGAGCTGCGCGCGTTGGCGCTCGCAGGGGTGAGCTTCCACCACGCCGGGCTGCTGCCACTCCACAAGGAGCTGGTCGAGCGCCTCTTCACGTCGGGGTTGCTGAAGCTCCTCTTCACCACCGAGACGTTCGCGCTCGGCATCAACATGCCGGCGCGCAGCGTGATCTTCTCGTCGCTGCGCAAGTTCGACGGCATCAAGTTCGATCGGCTGATGACGCGCGAGTACCAGCAGATGGCGGGACGCGCGGGACGGCTCGGGCTCGACGACGAAGGGCTGGTCTTCTCGATCGTCGATCCGCGCGACCGCCTGGCCGACCTGCGCCAGACGATCTTCGGCAACGTCGAGCCGATCCGCAGCCGCTTCAACCTCTCTTACTCGACGATCTTGAACCTCCACCACCACCTCGGCGAGCGGCTCTACGAGGCGTGGGAGAAGTCCTTCAACAACTTCCAGTGGTCGCGCATGCCGCGCAAGAAGCGCGAGCAGAACGAGAAGAAGCAGCGCGACGCGATCGCGCGCCGACTGCAGCTCCTGCGCGAGCTCGGCCACGTCGACGAGACGCAGGTCCTCCCGAAAGGCCACTTCGCGCGTCGCATCAACGGCTACGAGTTGCCGGCGGTTGAGCTGGTCGATTCGGGGCTGCTCCAGGCGTTGAACGACGACCAGATCGCGATCGTGCTCGCCGCGGTCGTCTTCGAAGAGCGCAAGAGCGACCTCTTTCAACGCCTGCCGCCACAGTTGCTCGGTCCGCTCAAGGCCGATGCGGAGCGCATCGTCGATCGGATCGCCGAGCGCGAACGGGCGCTCGGCATCCATCCGGTGACCCGCCACCTCGACTTCAAGATCGGCGGCGTGATGTACGCCTGGTGCGAGGGCGCGAGCTTCGAGGAGATCGCGCAGCTCACCAACGCCTCGCACGGCGACCTGGTGCGCACCTTCCGGCTGGTGCTCCAGCTCCTCAAGCAGATGCGCAAGGTCTATGCGCACGACTCGACGCTGTGCGCGCAGCTCGCGCGAATCCAGGAGCGGGTCAACCGCGACGAGATCGATGCGCAACGACAGCTCGAGATGGGCGATCCGGAACCAGAAAGCGCGCCCGCGCCGTGATGCCGGTCAGCGCGGCGGCACGCTCCGCGCGTGGAGCTGCGCGAGCCATTTCACCAGCACGTCGCACTCGAGGTGGACCCGCTCGCCGGCACGCAGCGTCGCCAGGTGGGTGAGCGCTCGCGTGTGCGGAATGATCGTGCAGGCGAAGGCGCTCGCGGTCAGCTCCGCGATGGTCAGCGCGATGCCGTCGACCGCGATCGACCCCTTGGAGACCATCTGCGCCAGCAGCTCGCACGGCGTGTCGATCACCAGCCAGTGGTCGTCATGCCGCTGGTCGAACGAGCGGACGACGCCGCAGCCGTCGACATGCCCCTGCACCAGGTGGCCGTCGAGGCGGTCTTCGAGGCGCATCGCCCGCTCGTAGTTGACCGGCGCGCCGGGGGTGAGCTCGCCAAAGCGGGTCCGCCGGAGGGTCTCGCCGGCGAGATCGAACGCCACGGCGGCTCCGTCGATGGCGATCGCCGTGAGGCAGACGCCGTTGATGGCGACGCTCTGACCGACCATCAGCTCGGCCGCGATTGCGGGCAGCTCGACCACCAGCCGCACCCCCATCGCCGATGGCGTGCGCGCCGCGATGCGGCCGGTCCCTTCGACGATTCCGCGGAACATCTGCGATCGATCTCCGAGGGCCGCGCCCCGGGCGCGCCTGGGGAACGCGCCTTGACCGCCCAAAACGCCACCCTAGACTGCTCGCCCTTTCCAGCCGTACGCGACGGGGAGCGCAGTGCGCGCCAACCCGAGCACTCGGTGCAGGGCGGGCGCCACGTCCCGATCGGTTCGCGATGCTCGTCCAAGTTATCACCATCTTTCCGCGCCTCATCGAAGGCTTCGTCGCGGCAGGCTTGCCGCGCATCGCCATCGAGAAGGGTGCACTGATCGTCGAGGCGGTCGACCTGCGGGACTTCACGCAGGACGTCCACCGGACGGTCGATGACCGGCCGTTCGGCGGCGGTCCGGGGATGGTGATGATGTGCGCACCGATCTGCGACGCCGTGGCGCAGTTGGAGAAGCGGAACGGGCCAGGCCATCGGATCTTGCTGACGCCGCGCGGACGCCGGCTCGACCAGCGCAAGCTGCGCGAGCTGGCCGGCGCCGAGCGGCTGCTGATCCTGTGCGGCCACTACGAAGGGATCGACGAACGGGTGCGGCTCGCCATGGACTGGGACGAGATCTCGATCGGGGACTATGTGCTCTCTGGAGGGGAGGTCGCCGCGATGGCGCTCCTCGACGGTGTGGCGCGCCTGCTCCCCGGCGTCACCGGTCACCCGGAGTCGACGATCCAGGAATCATTCGAAGACGGTCTCCTCGAGGCTCCGCACTACACGCGGCCTCGCGAGTTCCGGGGGATGGCGGTCCCGGACATGCTCCTCTCCGGCGACCATGCGGCGATCGCGCAGTGGCGCCGCGAGCAATCCACGAGGATCACGCAGGAGCGACGTCCTGATCTGATGCATGCGACGACGATGCAAACACGGATGCAAACACGCGCAGCGGCGCCAGTTGCGACGGAAGGAAAGCCATGGACCGAGTGAGCTACGCAGTCGAGTCGTACCGCAAGAAGAGCACGCCGACGTTCGACGTCGGCGACACGGTCGATGTGCACGTGCGCATCCAGGAGGGTGACAAGGAACGCATCCAGCTCTTCTCGGGAGTCGTGCTCTGCAAGAAGAGCAGCGGGATCGCCGCCACCTTCACCGTCCGTCGCATCGTGCAGGGCGAGGGCGTCGAGCGCATCTTCCCGATCCATTCGCCGTTCGTGGCCGACGTCAAAGTGCGACGGCGCCACCACGTGCATCGCGCGAAGCTCTACTACCTGCGCGATCGCTCCGGCAAGGCGGCCCGCATGCGCGAGCGGATCGACGTCAAGGACGAGTTGGTTCCGGGCGAGAAGACGTCGCTCGCCTCCGCTGCCCCCGCTCCCGTGACCTCCAGCTCCTGATCGTCGCGTTCGTGATCTCCCCGGGGCGGAGGGTCGTCGTGCCTTCCGCCCTGTTTCCGTCTTCAGGGAACGAGCTCGTACATGGGTGAGAACCTCCGCCTGCGGACCCTCGTGGTCCTCGTACTGACGGCCGTGAGCCTCTGGGTCATCGGCAAGCCGATACTCATGGAGCATCGCTCGCCATTCGTGCTCGGCCTCGACATCCGCGGCGGCGTCAGCTTGCGCTACGAGTTCCGCGCCGAGGACGTGCCTGCAGGAACGTCGCTGAAGGACACGGTCGACGCCGCACAGAAGATCTTCAACGACCGTCTCGACATCCTCGCGGTCAAGGAGCTGTCGATCCGCGCGATCGGCAGCAACCAGGTCGAGGTGGCAGTCCCCGGGATCACGCTCGCCGAGGCCGACTCGATCGAGAAGACGCTGGAGAGCATCGGCAAGCTCGAGTTCCGGCTTGCCGCGTGGGCGGAGTTGGGCGTCAACCCGGAGAGTGAGCACCAGCGGCTGGTCGACGACATCAAGACGCGGCTCGCCGCCGGCGAGGTGATTGACGACAGGACCGACTTCGGCTCGCTCACCGAGAAGACCAAGCTCGAAGGCAGCGGCAGCAACATCACGTTCCGCTGGATGCCCAAGAGCAAGAAGATGCTGGGCGACGAGGTCGCGAAGGGGAAATCGAAGCTGGCGCCCGACGCGATCCGCTGGGACACCCCCGAGTCGTGGGTGCTTGTCCGCTTCGATCCGCGCGACGGCCAGTTCTTCACCGGCACCGAGATCGCCGGCGTCTATCCAGAGTGGGACAGCCAGAGCGGCACCAACGCGGTCGGCTTCCAGCTCAAGCCGGGCAAGCCGGCACAGCAGTTCGCCGACTGGACCGAGCGCAACCAAGGCCAGTCGATCGTCACGTTGCTCGACAACCAGGTGCAATCGACCGCCGGCATCCAGGGCCGCATCGAGGGGCGCGGCATCATCCGCGGCGGCGCGGACGGCTTCAGCAACGACGAGATCCAGCGGCTCGTCTCGGTGATCAAGTCGGGCTCGCTGAAGGTGAAGCCGATCCTGGCGCAGAAGTTCGCCCAGGGCCCGTCACTCGGCGAGGACTCGATCAATCGCGGCATCTGGGCCGTCTTCGTCTCGTTCGCCCTGGTCGCCGGCTTCATGCTGATCTACTACCGGCTGAACGGCGTGGTGGCCGTCGTTTCCCTCGTCGCGAACCTGCTGCTGCTGGTCGCGTCGATGGCGTGGCTCAACGCGACGCTGACACTCCCCGGCATCGCCGGCTTGATCCTCACGATCGGCATGGCGGTCGACGCCAACATCCTCATCTCGGAACGCATCCGCGAGGAGCTCGACAAGGGGAAGACGGTCCCGCAGGCGATCAAGAACGGCTTCGACCGCGCCTACGTGACGATCTTCGACTCGAACCTCACGACCTTCATCACCGGCTTCTTCCTCTACCAGTTCGGCACCGGCACGATCCGCGGCTTCGCCGTCTCGCTGATGATCGGTCTCGCGACGTCGATGGTCACCGGCGTCTACTTCTCGCGCACTTTCTTCGAGTGGCTGCTGGCGCGCGGCCTCGACCGCATGAACATGATGCGGATGATGACCACGACCAACATCCCGTTCTTGAGCTACGCGAAGAAGGCGTACGCCTGTTCCGCGATCGCCATCATCGGCGGCTGCGCACTGTTCATCATGGAGGACCAGAAGAAGTACGGGATGGACTTCACCGGCGGCTTCGAGGTGCAGGTCGAGGTTCGCGAGCCGATGTCGCAGCCCGACGTCCTCGCGCTGGTCCGCACGAAGTTCGCCAATCCCGACGTGGTGTCGGTCGGTACCACGAGCGGTCGCCTCGCCTCGCGCTTCCAGATCAAGATCAAGCAGACCGACCTCGATGCCGCGCAGGTCGCGCTGGCTCAGGGGCCGGAGGCGGCGCCGAGCGGCTCGCCTGCCGAGCGGTTCGCCGGTCAGATCGGCGATCTCTTCTCCGGCAAGCTGGTCGACGCGGGTATCCAGGAGCTGACGCATTCCGATCCCGATGAAGCGACGGGCCGCGTCGCCGTCTCGTGCAAGCTGCACTTCGATGGTCTGGTGCAGCGCACCGACGTCGAAGCCGCGCTCCGTCGCACCGTCGTGATCGAGAAGCTCGACGGCCCCGATATCGCCGACAGTTTCACCCTGACCGGCAGGTTCGCGCGCAATCCGGGCGGCGAGGAGGTCATTCGCGGCCTCCTCTCGCCGCGCGTCAAGTCGCCGGACGGGTCGGTCGAGGTCGTGCTGGCCGACCCGATGCCGTCCAAGTCCTACATCGGACCGCGCGCCGGAAAGGAGCTGCGCGACGCGGCGCTGCGCGCGATGTTCATGTCGTTGTTGATGATCATCATCTACGTGCGCATCCGGTTCAGCCAGTTCCGCTACGGCATCGCCGCGGTGCTCGCGCTGATCCACGACGTGCTGGTGACGCTCGGCGGGATCGCATTCGCGCGCCTGCTCGGACTCGAGATCGAGGTCGACCTCACGGTCGTCGCCGCCTTCCTCACGATCATCGGCTACTCGATCAACGACACGATCGTCATCTTCGACCGCATCCGCGAGAACCTGCCGCGCTCCAACCTGCCGATCAACGAATTGATCGACCGCTCGGTGAACCAGACGCTGTCACGGACGATCCTCACCTCGATGACCGTCTTCCTCTCGGTGGTGATCCTCTACGCGTTCAACGCCGGCCAGCACAACGCGCTCGAGGGCTTCGCCTTCGCGATGATCATCGGCGTCGTCACCGGCACCTACTCCTCGATCTACGTGGCGGCGCCGCTCGTCGTCCACATCGCGCGCTGGGCCGATCGTCGCAAGGGCGGTCCGGGAGCGCCGAAGGCCGGCGGCGGGGTGCCGGCCACGGCGTGACAATTCGGCCGCGTGCGAGCGAGCCTTCCAAGTGGTTCGGGCGAGCGCATGAGAGCGGTTCGAGAAACCGGCCTCCCCAGGGGCGCCGCTCGGGTGCGCCGGGGCGAGCTGCTTTCGCGATAGAAGCTTGCGCGGCGAGCGTCGAGGGGCCCCACTCCTCGGTGTCGGAGGGAACCATGCGCAAGTTGTTGTTGCTCGGCGCGCTCGGCGCGGTCTTCGGTTCGGCACTGCTCCTCGAGCACCTCTTCTCGAAGCCGCCGAGCACGACCGCGGTGGCCGACAACCAGGCGGTCCTGCGGATCGGCGGCGGACCGCCACAATCGATCCCCGAGGCGGCGCCCACGGACGCAGTGGAAGGCCGCGACCCGCCGAAGGCCCCCAAGGAGGGCGCCGGAACTTCGCGTGGGAAGGACTCCGACCGCGATCGGCGCGCCTTGGCACGTGAGCACGACGGGTCGGATGGTGGCCAGTCACCAGCCTCGGAGCGGTTCCACGAAGTGCTGGCGAAGGAGACGCTGTCGAGCATCGCGCGCGACGAGCTCGGCTCCGCGGCGCGCTGGAAGGAACTCGCGGCCTGGAACGGAATCGATGATCCGTCGGCGCTGAAGAGCGGTGTGAAACTGCGCCTCGCGCCGCCGGTCGCCGCCGCTCCCGCCGAAGCGACTCCCGCGAAGCCGGCAACGTCGCGACCGCCCGCTGACGAGCCGCGCACCCACAAGGTGAGCAAAGGCGAGACGCTCTCGAAGATCGCCGCGCTCTACCTCGGTGATGCAGGACGCTGGCGCGAGATCCAGCGACTGAACAGCATCACCGATCCCGCGATCCTCGCGGAAGGCACGACACTCGCGATTCCCGCCCGCTGATCACCTCGCCGCGTAGGTTCCGCCGCTGTCGGCCGCCAACTGCTTCAGGAAAGCGCGGTCGTGATCGCCGACCCCGACGGCGTTGATCCGGATGCGCAGGACCCGATTGCGATCGGCGATCTCACGCAGGATCAGTGCGGTCGCCCGGACCCGCCCCGCCGTCGGTTGCCCATCGGTGAGGAAGAAGAGGGTGTCGACCAGGTCGGCCTCCGCCAGCGGTCCCGACTGCGTGCGGCGGCCGGCCGCCGCGCGCTCGGCGAGAGCGAACGCCGCCATCAACGCTCCGTAGATGTTGGTCCCGCTCTGCGGTCGTAGCCGGTCGATGAAGGCCAACGCCGCGCCGCGGTGCGCATCGTCGACCGGCTGCATCGTCGGGAAGGCGAGCTGAACGTCGTCGGCGTAGACGATGATGTCGAAGCGCGCATCGGTCGGCAGCGATCCCAGCGCCGTCTTGAGGTGACCGCGCGCGACCTCCAGCTTGGTGCGGCGAGTCGTCGTGTCGGTGCCGCTGCGCGCCGGCGAGCCCATGCTGCCCGAGATGTCGAGCACGAAGACGACATGCTTGCTGTACGAACCGATGCCAAAGAAACGAGTCCCCCCCTCGCCCTCTTCGGGAGCGGCCGCGGGTGGAGCCGGCGCCGACGGCATCACGAAGCGAGCCGCCGTTTCGTTCCACCACGCCTTCCAGATCGGCGCATTCGCCGCGAACTTCTGGCCGGTGAGCGACCGCAGCGCAGCGCCGAGGTCATCGCGCAATCGCCCATCCGCCTTGGCGAGTTCGGCGATCAGGATCGGGATCGAGCTCTGGCGATGGAACCGGCGCAGCGCCTCGACCGCCTCCGCCTTGACGCGCCAATCGGTGGCCGCGAGCGCCGTGATCGCCGCCGGCGTCGCACTCGCGTCGCCGCGCCGGCCGAGCGCCACCAGGGCGGCGATCCGCAGCTCGAGCGCGGTCTGCTTCTCGTCCGCCAGCTCCATCAGCCGCGGCATCACCAGCGCGGAGCGCGTCGCACCGAGCAGCTCGACCAGCAGTTGCTCGGCCGCCAGCTCATGCTCCTCGGCCAGCTTCACGAGCAGCCCGCGCGCCAGTTCGTCGGAGGCGTCGGGAGCGAGCAACGCCGCGATCTGGCCGAAGCCATCCCCACAAAGCTGGCGCAGCCGCGACTCGATCAGCCGTTTGGCTGACTGGTCACCGGTGTCGCGGTCGATCGTCGCCAGCCGCTCCTCGAGACGCTTGATGGTGCTGGTGCTGGTGGAGTCGCGCGCTGCTGCCAGCTCCGCGGCGACGGCCGCCCGCTCCGCGTCCAGCTCCGGCAGTGTCCGGTCGGCGACCACCACGCGCCGCTGCGCGCGCACCGCCGCCTCGTAGAGGAGCAGCCCGTGGCGGCTGTGTGGCGCGTGGCGCATCTGCTCCAACGCGTCGGACGCGACCGCCACCGTTCCAGCGGCCAGCTTCTCGCGGAGCAACTGGACGACCAGCGGATCGAGCGGCGACTCCGCCACCCGCCAGGCGGCGACCACGCCGAGCAGCAGCACGGCAAACCAGTGCAGGGCGCGCATCTCCCGCATGCTCATTTGCATCAGGTTGACATCTACGCTCGAGGAGGCAAGAACGGGCCCCCCTTTCCCGGCCCGGATCCTCTCCTCGAATCCGCGTCGTTCGGCCGCGTCCTGGTGGAGCCCGCAGCATGGTCGATCAGCCGCGCATCCAAACTGCGGTGCGGATGCTCCTCGAAGCGATCGGCGAGGACCCCGACCGCGAGGGGCTGCGCCAGACCCCCGAGCGGGTCGCGCGGATGTACGCCGAGCTCTTCGCCGGCCTCACCGAAGACCCGTCGATCCACCTCAAGGTCTTCGACGAGCAGCATCACGAGGTGGTGCTGGTGCGCGACATCCCGTTCAGCTCGACCTGCGAGCACCACCTGATGCCCTTCACCGGCCGCGCCCACGTCGCCTACATCCCGAACAGCAAGGTGATCGGCATCTCGAAGATCGGGCGGATCGTCGACGCCTTCGCCCGCCGCCCGCAGGTGCAGGAGCGGCTCACCAGCCAGATCGCCGACTTCCTCGCAGCGGGCCTCCAGGCCGCGGGCGTCGCGGTCGTGCTCGAGGCGAGCCACACCTGCATGACCATGCGGGGCGTCCGCAAGCCCGGCAGCGAGGTCGTGACCTCCGCGCTCCGCGGCTCGGTGCTGAAGAACCAGTCGACGCGGGAGGAGATCATGACCCTGATCCACGCTCCGCGGCGCCACGAGTAAGATCGCGCGCCCGTCCCCGCTCCTCACACGTGCAGCATGCTGGTCACGAAAGAGTTCACCTTCGACTCCGCGCACAACCTGCCGAACTACCACGGCAAGTGCGAGCGGCTGCACGGTCACACCTACCGGCTGCAGGTGACGATCGACGCACCGGTCGATCCCGACTCGGGGATGGCGCTCGACTTCGCGATCCTCGGCGACGTGGTCGAGGGCGAGGTCGTCGCGACGCTCGACCATCGCTACCTGAACGAGCTGATCCCGGTCTCCTCTGCCGAGAACGTCACGCTCTGGATCTGGAAGAAGCTGGTCGGGAAGCTGCCGCGCGCGAAGCTCCACGAGATCAAGCTCTGGGAGACGCCGACGTCGTCGGTGACCTACCGCGGCGAGTGAGAGCGTGAGCAGGAATCCCTCCGGTCGCCAGGCTCGCGGCGCATCCCGCCTGGCGGCGTTGCTCCTCGGCGCACTCGCGCTGAGTTGCTGCTGGCCGGACGCGTCGCCCACTGCGCCACGCAGTCCCGCACCACCCGACGCCTCGCCGCCGCAACGGGTCGTCTCGCTTGCGCCAAGCTGCACCGAGACCATCGTGGCGCTCGGGCTGGCGAAACGGCTGGTCGGCATCAGCGACTACTGCCCCGAGCTGCCGGAAGGTTGCAGCGCGACGCGGGTCGGTGGGCTCGTAGATCTCAACATCGAGGCACTGATCGTCCTCGAGCCCGACCTCATCGTCACCGTGCAGGAGGCCGATGATCGCGGGCTCGCGGCGCTGCAGCGCCAAGGGATCGCGATCCTCGCGACCAATCCGCAGTCGCTCGACGCGATGGTCGCACAGGTGACACTTCTCGGCGAACGACTCGGCGCGAGCGAGCCGGCGGCGCGGCTCGCGGCGCAGCTGCGGATGCGGCTCGACCAGGTGCGCGCCGTGTCCGCCAAGCTGCCGCGGCGGCCGCGCGTCTACATCGAGGTCGACTATCCGCAGTGCTTCACGGTCGGGCGGCGCTCGTTCGTCCACGAGGCGGTCGAGGCGGCGGGCGGCGACAACATCTTCGGCGATGTCGACCAGGACTACTTCGAGACCAGCAAGGAGGAGATCGTCGCGCGCGCACCCGCGATCGTGCTGATCCTCCACCCGATCGACCGGCCGCTGATGGAGCGCGCCGAGCTTGCGCTCCTGCGTGACACGCGCTTCATCGTCGACCTCGAGCGCGACACGCTGCTGCGGGCGAGCCCACGGCTCGTCGACGGCATCGAGGCGCTCGCGGCGCGGCTGGCCGCCCCATGAGCCCGGTGTCGGCTGCCCGCCGCTTCGCGCTCCAGCTCGTGCTGCTCGCACTCTGCATCGCGCTCGAGCTGGCGCTCGGGCCGGGCGGCGCGCCGAGTCGCGACCTGCTCTCGTTGCGGCTGCCCCGAGTCGCGCTCGCCTGCATCGTCGGCAGCGGGCTCGCCTGCACCGGCACCGTCCTGCAAGCGCTGAGCGGCAATCCGCTGGCGGACCCGTTCGTCATCGGTGCCTCGAGCGGTGCGGCGGTCGGCGTCGTCGTCGCGCGCTGGTTTGGCATCGGCTTCACGTCGCCGCTGCTGCTCGCGCTCTCGATCGCCGGCGCCTACGGCGCGATCGCGCTGGTGCTCTGCATCGCACGCAGCGGCTCACGCGCAGCGGTGCAGACGCTGCTGCTCGCCGGCGTCACCGTCAGCACGCTCGGCACCGCCGTCGTGCTCCTCTACTACAGCCTGCGCGCGACCGACGCGACCAAGACGATGCTCTTCCTCATGGGCAACCTCGAAGAGGGCGATTGGAGCGTGATCACGCTGGTCGGCGCCTGCGTCGCCGTGGCGCTGGTCGCGGCGCAGCTCGCCGCGCGCGGGCTCGACGCGCTCGCGACCGGCGAGACGACCGCGCGCCACCTCGGCGTCGACGTCGAGCGCTTCAAGCTCGGCTTCTGCCTGCTCGCGGCGGCGCTGGTTGGGGTCGTCGTCGCCGCGGCCGGCCTCGTCGGATTCGTCGGGCTCATCGTGCCGCACGTCGCGCGGCGGCTGGTCGGCCACGGCCATCGGCGGCTCATCCCGAGCGCGATCGTGATCGGTGCGAGCTTCCTGTTGCTGGCCGACCTGGTGGCACGGATGGCAGTGCCGGCCCACCAGCTCCCGCTCGGCGCGATCACGGCGCTGTGCGGCGGGCCGTTCTTCCTCTTCTTGTTGCGCCAGCGCGTGGGCGAGCGCGACGCGATCGCCGGGCGGCGAGGTACGCCGTGAAGGCGCCACTGCTGGAGTTCAAGGCTGCGGCGATCGGCCGCGGCGGGCGGGCGCTGTTGCACGATGTGAACCTGACGGTGGCGCAAGGCGAGCTGGTCGCGGTGCTCGGCAAGAACGGAGTGGGCAAGAGCACGCTGCTGGCGACGGTGCTCGGTGATGAGGCAGTGATCGAAGGGAGCGTGCGGCTCGCGGGCCGGCCACCGCGCGACTTCTCGGCGCGCGCGCGGGCGCGCCTCGTCGCGGTGCTGCACGAGGCGGAGCCGCTTCCCTACGACTTCGCAGTCGCCGCGGTGATCGAGCTCGGTCGCTACGCCCATCTCGGGTTGCTCGGACGCCCGACGGTCGCGGACGCCGCGGCGATCGCGCGCGCGATCACCATCACCCACGTCGAGCCACTGCTCCTGCGCGGGATCAACGAGCTCTCGGCCGGCGAGCGGCAACGCGTCCTGCTCGCGCGCGCGCTCGCCCAGGAACCCGAGCTGATGCTGCTCGACGAGCCGACCGCCCACCTCGATCCCGCCCGCCAGCTGGCGGTGATGGCGACGCTGCGCGAGCGGGTCGTCGCCGGAGGGTTGGGTGTGCTGGCGGTGCTGCACGACCCGAACCTGGCCAGTCGGTTCGCCGATCGCGTCGTGCTGCTCGGCGAGACCGGCAACGGCGCCGGCGTCGTCGCCCAAGGCACGCCCGCCGAGGTGCTTCGACCCGATCTGCTCGAGCGCACCTACGAGACGCCGTTCCGCCGGGTCGCCGGCAGCGCGACCGACCCACCGTGGGTCATCGCCGAACCGCCGCGTCGGTAGCTGCCCGGCCTGAAGAGCCCGAGATAGGCTCTCACGAGGATGTTCGCGCAACCGTAGCAGGTGATCGCGAGTTCGCGTGAGCTGCACGCCCGTCCAGGAGCAACCATGAGCTTTCACCGACGATCGACGTGGCAGCTACCCGAACGGCAGATCACCCCTGAGCACGTCGTCTTCAACCGCCGCCGCTTCCTGCAGGCACTCGGGCTCGGCGCGGCGGCCGGCGTGGGGGCGCTCTCATCGCGCGCGCTCGCGTTCGGCGCGCGCCAGCAGGGAGCGCCCGCGGGAAGCGGCTCGACGCAACCGGGCGCGGCGAACGCGACGAAGTTGCCCCCCTTCACGCGCAACACGAAGTTCGGCGCCGGGCTCGCCATCACCGACGAAGAGCCAGCGACCCACTACAACAACTTCTACGAGTTCACCGAGGAGAAGGACGAGGTCTGGCGGCTGGTCGGCCCGTTCCAACCCGATCCGTGGAGCGTCGAGGTCAAGGGGCTGTGCGAGAAACCGGGCCGGCTGCCGCTCGAGGATCTCATGAAGCTGGCGCCGGCGGAGGAGCGGGTCTACCGCCATCGCTGTGTCGAGCGCTGGGCGATGGTCGTCCCGTGGATGGGGATCCCGCTCGCCAAGGTGATCGAGGCGCTGAAGCCCAAACCAGAGGCGAAGTTCGTCCGGTTCGTGACCTTCAACCGGCCGGAGGAGGCGATCAAC
>CAYRQC010000065.1:0-3099 GCA_964426265.1 uncultured Phycisphaerales bacterium
CGGGTTCCACCAGCGATCGAAGTGGATCACGTGCGCCGCGGCGGTGAGGTTGAGCCCGGAACCGCCGGCCTTGAGCGAGAGCACGAAGAACGGCACGCGTTCGTCCTCCTGGAAGCGCTGCACGAGCGCGCGCCGCTGCGCGACCGGCGTGCCGCCGTGCAGCACGAGCCCGGGCCGGCCGAAGACCGCGCCGAGGAAGGCCGCCAGCGGCGCCGCGAGCTCGCGGAACTGCGTGAAGACCAGGGCCTTCTCCTGGCGCGCCGCGACGACCTCGGCGATCTCGCGCAGCCGCGCCCACTTGCCGCTGTCGGCCTCGCCCCAGGCGCCGTCGCCCAGCCACTGCGACGGGTGGTTGCAGATCTGTTTGAAACGCATGAGGAAGGCGAGCACTAGGCCGCTGCGCTGGATTCCCTCCTTGTTTGCAATGCGAGTCGCGAGCTCCTTCACGCTCTCCTGATAGAGCACCGCCTGCCGACGGCTGAGCGCGCAATAGGCCTTGAGCTCGGTCTTGTCCGGCAGATCGGCGATGACCGTGCGATCGGTCTTGAGCCGCCGCAGGATGTAGGGACGCACCAGCTCGCGCAGCGGACCATGCGAGCCGGCGGGACCGGAAGCGAGGCGCTTCGCGTAGCGGGCGAACTCCCGCTGCGAGCCGAGCAGTCCCGGCAGCAGGAAGTCGAACAGCGACCAGAGATCGCCGAGGCGGTTCTCGATCGGCGTGCCGGTCAGCGCGATGCGCGCGCGCGCGCCGAGCTTCTTCACCGCCCGCGTCTGCTTCGCACCCGGGTTCTTGATCGCCTGCGCTTCATCGAGAATGACGAGGTTCCAGGAGTTCGCCTGGAGCGCCGGGATCCGCAACAGCGAGCCGTAGCTGGTGATCACGAGATCCGCCGCCGCGAGATCACCGGGCGTGATCGACGCCAGCTTTTCGGCCGGCATCGCGGAGGGGTGCACGATCTTCGCCTTCAAGCTCGGCGCGAACCGTTCGATCTCCGCCGCCCAGTTGGCGAGCAGCGAGGCCGGCGCCACTAGCAAGTTCGCGCGTCGCGCGCTCGCTTTCGGGCTCTCCTTGCGTTGCACGAGCAAGAGCGCCAGCACCTGGATCGTCTTGCCAAGCCCCATGTCGTCGGCGAGACACGCGCCCAGGCCGAGCTCGGAGCAAAGGTGCAACCAGCGCACGCCGGCCTCTTGATAGGGCCGCAGTGTTCCGTGCAGCTCCTGTCCGGGATGCACCTGTGCGAGCCCGTCGGGCGATCGCAGACCCGCCAGCCGCTCGGCAAGCCACGGACCGGCGACCACGCGCGACCACTCCCGATCGGCACCGTTCGCACTGTCGTCGACGTCGCCGGCGTCATCGGCTCCGAGATCCGCACCCGCGAGCAGGCGCATCGCCTCGGCGAAGCTCAGGTTGCCCGCGGCTGCCAACAGCTCCGCCTCGCGGAAGCGCGTGAGCGTGGTCGCAAGCCGTTCGCGATCGACCTCGACCCACTGGCCGCGCAGCAATGCGAGCCCGCTCGTTCCGGCGAGCAGCGCCTTCACCTCCGCGCTCGTCAGCGGCTCGCCGTCGAGTGTGAGCTCCGCGCGAAAGTCGAGCAGCGCGTCTTCGCCGAGCGTCGCCGGCGACTTCGATCCCACGGTGGCCGACACGCGCGGTCGCGGCGGGCGTCCGGCTCGCCAAGTCGCTGGCATGCGCACGACGACGCCAGCGCGCTCGAGCTCGTGCACGTCACCGAGCAGGCGAAACGCCTCCGGCGGCGTCCAGCGCAGCGGGTGGAAGATCTCGCCGGTGGCGACCAGCGTGCGCAGCCACTCGCAGCGTTCCGCCGCGCGCTGCACCGGCACGAGCAGCGAGAGCAGCCGCTCTTTGTTGGTGGCGCCCGCGTACTCCTTCAGCGCTTGGCCGAGCGGCTGATGCTGCGCCTTGCCGCTCGGCCCGAGCCGTCCAGTGTAGGTCGCGAGGAACGCGAAGGGCGCCTGCTCATCGCGACGGTTCTCGGCCAAGTTGAAGTGCACGCGCCCGACCACGTTCCAAGCCGGATCGAGGCTCTTCAGGAACTCCGCGAGTGGGACGCCCGACTCCGAAAGCTCGGCCGCCAGTGCCGTTGCGAGCTCGCCCCACAGGGCGCGCAGCACCGCAACACTGAGGTATTCGGCTCCGTTCATCACGGGCGCGGCTTGGAGAAGCGTTTCGAGCTCGTCGTCCGCGGGCGCTTCCGGCATTTCCGGCGGCACGATCGCGGAGTGCGCCCCGGCCCCATCCGCGCGAGTACACAGCGCCGTGACGAGACGCGCGGCGAACTCGCGCCACCACCCGAAGGCCGGCGGCAGCACGCTCGCCACCTCGCGCGCTCCGAGCGTCAACAGCCCGTGTCCAGAGCCGCGCGCAAAGGCCTGCTCGAGCGGTTCAGCGCGCTCCTTCGCCAGCTCCGTCGCGTCGTCGGCGTGGATGAGCACGAGCCGTCCGTGCGGCGTGAGGCTCGGAGTCAAACGACTTCCACGCGAGAGTTCGGGAGTCGGAGGCGCTGGGCTCATCGTTGCGCGACTCATCCTGGTGAAGTTCTCTCGGACGAGCGCCGGGATCATGCCGCGTCGTCATGTTGGTTCAAGGAATGCCGCCGCACGGCAGCACCGGTCGCGTTTCTGCTTCATTCCTGCGGACGTCGCGTTCGAGCTCGGCGATACGTTTGGGCCGAACGGCGGTCACTGCGCGAGCGATGACGAAGACCGCGAGCGCCACGATCCCCAAGACGATCAGGACAGCGAGGACCTCAACGATCAGCTCCGGCGGACGTGGATGCAGCGTACATCTTGCGGAGAGGACGCAGGTGCAGTCCTTCGCGTACGGTCATTGCGGGGGCAGACACCCACAACCCGAACGAGACGGCACGGCTACTCGAAGATGAAGTCTCGATCGGACGAAGTCGCGAGCTTCCCGTCAAAACCGATCGCGTAGCCGCGCAGCGTCCAGGTCGATCCGCCTGGCCCGGGCTCGACCACCTCCGAAGTCGACCAGCCTCCATCCACGTCGAGGAAATCGAGCACGAGGAACTGCTCGATTGGCACGTCATTGACATCGACCAGGAACAAGCCGAACAGGGC
>CAYRQC010000066.1:0-4043 GCA_964426265.1 uncultured Phycisphaerales bacterium
AGGTCGATGCCGAGCACTCGATTCGTGGCGATCGAGTTGAATTCGATCCGATTGCCCGTGCCCCCCACCACCTGGATTCCATGCTGGTGGTTGCTCCAGAGGATGTTGTCGGTGATGACCGCGTTCGACGAGTGATCGAGATAGATGCCGCCCCGGTCGTTGTTGTTGATCGCGTTGCCGTTGATCACGGCGCGGAAGGCAAATAGCACGTAGAGACCGTACAGCGACCGCTCGATCGTGTTCCCGATCACGTGGACTCCGCTGGCGCTCACGAGAACTCCCTGGCTGTAGCAGTCGGTCACGGTGTTGCCGAGAACCTGGTCGCTCGTGCCCGCGCCGTTGACCCAGATCCCGGTGGTCGCGAGCGTGACCTGGTTGCCTTGCGCGCGGCTCTGGCTCGCGCCGAGGAGAATCCCGTATGAGCTCCCTACGACGAGGTTGTCGGCGACGATGACGCCGGATGCCGAAGTGCCCACGACGACGTTCGCGCCGACGTTGGCGAGGTACGCGGAGCCGGAGACGTCGCTGCCGACGATGTTGTCGGAAACTAGCGTGCCGGCCGACCCTGCTCCGGTGATGTTGATGCCGATCTGGGCGTTCGCGGACACGACGTTGTCGGTCACGGACGCGTTGGCCACGCTCGTCAGCGATATCCCGTGGGTGCCGTTCGGCAGGCCCACCGATCCCGGGGCGTCGAGGCCGACGTGGTTGCCGGTGATCGTCGTCCCGCCGGGTGCCGCGGAGCCGTCAATACGGATCCCTTGCAGTTGATTCCCCGAGATGACGTTGCCGGAGATCGTCCCGCCGGGCACGGCGCTGTCGAAATCGACTCCGTACTGGTTGTGCACCGCGAGCAAGCCGAGGGAGTCGGTGCCGATGTAGTTCGAGTCGATGATTACGCCGGTGGCGGCGGCGGTCTCCACGAAGATTCCCTGGTTGGTGTTGCCGGAGACGATGTTGCGGTCGGCGGCGCTCCCGCCGATCACGACGCCCGCAGCCGCGACGCGGATCCCGATCAAGTTCGGATATGCGATGTAGCCGTCGGGGCCGACGCCGACAAAGCTGCGAACGACGCTGCCCGACGCCGCCGTGGACGTGAAGTAGATGCCTTCGTTCGCGGAGGCCCCGATGATGCAGTCGGCGACGCTGCAGTGGTCGGACTCGACGCTGATGCCGAGCGAGGTCGCGGCGAGTGATCCGCCGCTCGCGCTGAGGCCGATCCAGCAGTTGGAGATCGTGCAACCGGTCCGGAGCACGCGAATCGCCTTGCCGTTGGGGTAGTTGTGGATCGCGAGTCCCTTCAACGTGCAGTCGGCGGCTTTGACCAGCAGCCCGACGTCGTTGCTCGTGCTGCTCGTGCCCTTGATCTCCACGATCGGCGAGCCCCCGTAGCCGGGCTGTGTGGTGGCGTCGATCGTGAGCGAATCCTTGATCTTCTCCATCGGTGAGGTCGGATTGATCACGAACGGGCCGGTACCCGGGATGTTGAAGTCGATCGTGTCGGCGCCGGCGTGGTTGTTGGCCTTGTCGATCGCGTTGTCCAGCGATCCGGAGCCGAAGGCCCCGGTTTTGGTCACGGTGTAGGTGTTCGCCAGCGCCGTGGCGTGACCGAGCAGCAGGACTGCGGCGGCCGCGCATCCGCGCAGCGACGTCGTGATCGGTACCAGTGCGGGAGCGAAAGCCGTCGGCAAGCGACTCATGGTGGGCACTCCTCGGATGACGGTGGGCGCGATGGCATCCTTGCGCTGGTGGACTTGGCATGGCGCCCCGGAAGGAGCGCAGTTCGGCGAAAGCTACCGCCGTCGGTCCGAGGTGGCGAGAGGTGCGCTTCGTGGGCGCTTTGGCGCTCCTGCATCCTCGCGCCGGTGGCGGTGCATTCTGGTGGTGCATGGCCCACTCGTCACCACCGCGGGATCCAGTCGCCCTCGAACAGCACGTCGCGTTCGTGCGGCGGCTCGCGCGCGGGCTCGCGCATGGACCGGAGGCGGCGGAGGAGCTGGTTGGACGGACGCTCGCAACGGCGTGGGAGCAGCAGCCGGAGGTGGGATCACGCTTTCGCGGTTGGCTGA
Source organism: uncultured Phycisphaerales bacterium (assembly GCA_964426265.1). Lineage (GTDB taxonomy): Bacteria > Planctomycetota > B15-G4 > B15-G4 > SIAN01 > SIAN01. The sequence continues at coordinate 2,070 of CAYRQC010000066.1, forward strand.
AGCGCGTCGCGATCCGACTCTCCCGACGCGATGCCGCCGCCGCCGAACGGCGCGCTCGCCACGAACAATCGGCCGGGCGTGGCCAGATCGCGGAGCAGTCGTCCGCCGCTCAGCTCGTCGCACAGATCGAGATCCAGCACCGGGTCGCCTGTGCATTCGAATCGCTGGACGAGCCGTATCGCAGCACGCTCTTCCGCCGCTACTTCCACGATCACACACCGACGCAGATCGCCGCGGAGTCGGGCGTGCCGCTCGCGACCGTGAAGAGCCGGCTGCAACGCGGGCTCGATCAACTGCGCGAGCGTCTCGATGTCACCCATCGCGGCCGGCGCGAGGAGTGGCTCGCCGCGCTGACTCCCTTGCTTGGAGGTCCGATCTTGACGACGAAGAGTCAGCTCGCGCCGATCGCAGTTGCCGCGTTGCTGCTGGTGGGTGCAAGCATGGTGCTGTTCGAGCCGTGGAAACGGCGTGGGCAAGCGGCCGACGCAATGCCGGCGGCAACTCCCGCGGCAGTCGCGAGTGGCGCCGCGCCTCCACCGCCGGAGGCCGAGCGAACGTTGATTCCGCTCGCGGAGCGCGCGCCGCTCGCCGCCGATCCGGTCGCGTCGGAGGTGCCTCCGCTCGCCGCCGGGATCGTCGTCAATGAGGCAGGAGCACCTATTCCGGACGTGTTCGTGATCCCCGCGACGCTCGACTTCCACGACGGCAATGTCGTCTCGGAGCGGCGGCTCCGCTTCGACCAGCTCGGGCGCCTCACGCTCGCGCGGACCGACGAGCAGGGCCGCTTCGCGGTTCCGGAGCTGGTCGAGGATCAGATCGGCCTCCACTTCTGCAAGGAGGGCTTTGCGATCGGAGACTGGTTCGATCTTTCGCTCGAGCGAGAGCAGCAGCAGGAGCTGTGCATCGTGCTGCATCCGGGTGTGCGCGTGACCGGCCGGTTGGTCGACAGCGACGGGCGGGCGATCCCATGCGCCCACGTCATGGCGCTCGCCACCGAGCAGCTTGCGGAGCCGACGATCCGAGTGGCCGACCATCTGCCCGATCGGCCGACCTACTTCGCCTGGTCGAGCTGGCCGATGCAGCGAACGACTCCCGCGCCCGACGGGACGTTCGAGCTCGCGATGTTGCCTTCACCCCACTTCCGGCTGTGGATCAATGCGTGGGGATACGAAGACCAGACCCTCGTCGAGCCCGACTTCAGCCAGCCGATCGACGTCACGCTGCGGCGCAGGTCGATCCTGATCGACGTGATCGATGCCACAACCGGTGCGCCGATCCTCGAGCCGCACGCGATTGCGAGTGGCGCGGAGGCGGGAGCACCACTGCGGAATGTCGTCCTGGCCCGGAACCACCTCGCAAGTGACGATCGCGACCTCGTCGCGCCGGGGCGCTTTGTGCTTCCTGCAATGGAGAGCTCCGTCGTCCACGTGTTTGCCGACGGCTATCTCGGCCGCCGCGTCGATCTGCCCGCACCGTCAGCGGCTGAGCCGCCGCAGCTCACGGTTGCGCTCGAGCCGGGGCGCGATGAGCCCACGCTGGCAGGTTGTGTGATCGGCCGCGGGATCGGCCGTGGTGCGAACGCGTTGATCGCTCACATCGACGTCCTCATTCCGAGGCTGGACGTCATTGATCCTTCAGCACAGAACGAGATGCCGGTTGCCACTGCCGACACCGACGCCGGCGGCCACTTCTCGTTCGCGAGCCTGCCACCTGGAACGTATCGCTTCTATGTGAGTGCACATGGTTGCGGAGAGCAGTCGTTCGCGGTCGTCGCACCGAACCTCGCGGTCGAGCTCGCCCTGCAGCCGGCGGCCGCGCTCGAGGTCGTGGCCGTCGGTCGCCAGGGCGCGATCGTTCCCGGGCTCACGCTCCAAGTGCAGACCAAGGAGCGCGACCGCGCGTGGTCATTGCCAGCCGACGAGCACGGCAGCGCGTTCTTCGACGATCTCCCGGCCGGCGAGCTCCTCGTCGGTG
>CAYRQC010000067.1:0-3716 GCA_964426265.1 uncultured Phycisphaerales bacterium
GCTCGCGGACGCGCCCGACGACCTACGAGAGGCGGCGGCGCGCTTCATCGAGCAGCGCAAGATCATCGGCTTCGAGGCGCCATTGGACGCGCTGGCGCGTGACGAGAAGCGATCGACCGGTGCGCGGCTCGCGGCCCTCGCGGCGCTGGGTGCGGTCAAGGCCGATGCGCTGCGCTCGGTGATCGAGACGACGCTCGCATCGCGCGACGAGCACGTGCGCGGCGCCGCCCGCAAGGCGCTCGCCGGGCTCGATCCGCAGCAGGCGCTGACGATCCTCGTCAAGGTGCTCGATGGCGGGAGTGCGGGCGAGCGGCAGGATGCCTTCGCGACCCTCGGCGAGATGGCCGATCCGCGCGCGGCGACGCTGCTCTGTCTCTGGCTCGACCGGCAGCTCGCCGGTGCGGTCGACCGCGAGGTGACGCTCGACCTGTTCGAAGCGGCGACCAGGAAGCAAGCGGCGGCGCCGATCGCCGAGCGGCTCTCGAAGGTCGAGGCGGCGCGACCCAAAGAGGATCGCCTCGCGACTCTGCGCGAGTGCGAGTTCGGCGGCGATCCCGTCCGCGGTCGCGACCTCTTCTTCAATCGCGCCGACGTGCAGTGCCTCAAATGCCACAAGGTCGGCGACGAAGGTGCCGGCGAAGCGGGCCCCAATCTCGCCGGAATCGCGGGGCGCCATCCGCCGTCCTACCTGCTCGAATCGGTGATCCTGCCGAACCAGGAGATCGCCGTCGGCTACGCCTCGACGATCTTCATCCTCGACAACGACGACCAGGTCGATGGCCGACTCATCGGCGAGTCGCCGACCCACTGGTTCGTGCTGACCATCGATCGCGGCACCTTGCAGATCCGCAAGTCGGCGGTGAAGTCGCGCCGGCAGGGGCTCTCGGCGATGCCGACCGACGTCGCGCAGCGCCTGAACAAGCGCGAGCTGCGCGACCTGGTCGCGTGGCTCGCCACATTGAAGTAGGAGAGGTTGCGATGGCCATCGGGTTGGGATCGTCGGCCGCCTTGGTACTCACACTCCACGTCTCTCTTCACGAGCCACCGCCCGTCCTCGCGGCCGACGGCCCATCGCTCACCATCTACTCGACCGCCGATCCGGCGAGCTTCGATCCGCAGCGCTTCATCGCCGAGCAGCGCGCCGGCCATGGCAACGGCGCGGGTTGGCAGGTGCCCGGCTACGGCATCGTGCGCCAGTTGCGGCGCGCCACCGTCGGCTCCGGCGTGAGCGAGCTGCGGTTCGACGATGTGGCGGAGCTGATCGATCCGACCACCGTGAGCTGCGTCGACCTCACCGATCCGGCCACGACCATCCTCGAGCAGCGCTTCGAGTTCGATCTCGCGAACGCGGAGAAGTTGCTCGACCGCTACGTCGGCCGTGACGTGACCTTCCTCGAGCACAACGCCGGTGCCCCGTTCCCGACCCGGATCGGGGCGAAGTTGCTCTCGGCGGCGGGCGGCGCGCTGGTGCTCGATACCACGGCAGGCATCCGCTTCACGCGCGAGCTCGGCGACGTGCAACTGCCCGCGCTGCCCGAGGGGCTGATCACGCGGCCGACGCTCGTCTGGCGGCTCGAATCCAACCAACCCGGCGAGCACGAGCTGCGCACGACCTACCAAACCGGCGGTCTCACCTGGCGTGCCGACTACAACCTCGTGCTCGATGCCAGCGCGACCCATGCCGATCTCGGCGCGTGGGTGTCGCTGCTCAATCTCGCGGGCAGCTCGTTCAAGGAGGCGCAGCTCAAGCTGATCGCCGGCGACGTGAACCGGGTGCAGCCGCCGCGCGGCGGGCTGGACCGGGCGAGCCTGGCGATGGAAGCCGGCGCGTCAGCGGCGAACGGCTTCGAGGAGCGCAGCTTCTTCGAGTACCACCTCTACTCGCTGCCGCGCCGCGTCGACATCCCGCAGAACGCGACGCAGCAGATCACCCTCTTCCCGACGCGGCAGGGTCTCGCGACCGAGAAGGTGCTGGTCTATTGCGGGCTCCCCGACGCCGCCGGCTGGAGCTTCGGCGGTCCGGCGACCGATCGCGAGCTCGGCTCGGGCGCGAGCAAGAAGGTCGATGTCTACGTGCGGTTCGACAACAAGAAGGAGAACCAGCTCGGCATCCCGCTGCCCAAGGGCAAGGTGCGCGTCTTCCAGTTGGATCCGGTCGACGGCACGCTCGAGTTCATCGGCGAGAACCTGATCGATCACACCCCCAAGGACGAGCAGGTGTTGTTGCGCATCGGCGAGTCGTTCGACGTCGTGGGTGACCGCGTGCAGACCGACTTCGAGTCGAACACCAAGAAACGCAACGTGACCGAGTCGTTCCGTGTCACCGTGAAGAACCACAAGCCGAGCGAGCAGAAAGTGGTGATCCGCGAGCTGCTCTATCGCTGGACCAGCTTCGAGATCCAGGCCAACAGCGACCCGTTCACCAAGATCGACTCGAAGACCATCCACTTCGACGTCACCGTCCCCGCCGGCGGAGAGCGGGTGGTCACCTACACGGTGAAGTACAGCTGGTGAGAGGGCCGTCGTCGTGGCGCGAAACGGGGCGCCGAGCGGCGTCGGGAGCGCGCGTTCGCGTCGGGGCGGGGCGTAGCATCTCTCCATGGCCAACGTGCAATCTGCCGAGGTCGTGCTCCCGTGCGGGGATGTGCAGGCGACTGCGGCCTTCTTCACATCGCGACTGGGGTTCCGGCTCGAGTCGATCTTTCCGGCCGACGATCCGGCGGTCGCGCAGCTCTGCGGGCACGGCTTGAGCTTGCGCCTGGAACGCGGTCGCGGCGGGTCGCCGGGCGTGCTGCGGATGGTCTGTACGGATCCATCCGTGGTCGGCGCGGGCGATCTCGAGCTCGTGGCGCCCAACGGAACGCGAGTCGAGCTGGCGTCCGCAAGCTCCTCGCTGGTCGTTCCGGTGCCGCGGATCGCGTTCGAAGTCCATCGGATGAGCTCCATGGCGGCCGCTTGCGAGGGCCGCGCGGGCATGCGCTACCGCGATCTCCTGCCCGGTCGACTGGGCGGGTTCCTGATCGCCTCGCAGATCCGCATCGAGGCCGGCGGCCCGGTGCCCGACTACGTCCACTACCACGAGGTGCATTTCCAGCTCATCTACTGCCACCGCGGTTGGGTGCGGGTGGTGTACGAGGACCAGGGGCCGCCCTTCGTGCTTGCCGCGGGCGACTGTGTGTTGCAGCCGCCACGCATCCGCCATCGCGTGCTGGAGAGCTCCGCCGGCCTCGAGGTGATCGAGCTCGCCGCGCCGGCTGCGCACGCGACGCGGCTCGATCACGAGATCGCGTTGCCGACGGCCGCGCTGCGGCCTGAGCGCGACTTCGGCGGCCAGCGTTTCGTTCGCCACCAGGGCGCCGGCGCGCCGTGGCAACCCTGGCGCCTCGCCGGTTTCGAGGCACGCGACCTCGGAATCGAACGGGCGAGCGGCGGTCTGGCGCGCGTGCAGGTCGTGCGCCTCGCCGGGAACGTCGCGCTCGCGGGGTCGAGCTCCAGCTCCAGACCGAGCTTCGGCGCCGCCTTCCGTTTCCTGTGCGTGCTGCAGGGTTCGACCGTCCTCACCAGCGAAGCGCGCCCGCGTGAGACGCTGCGCGCGGGAGACACCGTCCTCCTCCCCGCAAGCTTCGTCCATGGTTTCGACGACAGCTCACGCGACCTCGAGTTCCTCGAAGCCGCATTCGCCGGTGACTGCGGCGAGTGATCGATTCGGGCGGACC
>CAYRQC010000068.1:0-5341 GCA_964426265.1 uncultured Phycisphaerales bacterium
CTCGGCATCGCGCAGCGCCGCGATCGCCTCCGGCAGCGGAACGCCGAGCGCCTCCGCCGCCGCGAGCGCCGCCAGCGAGTTGTAGACGTTGTGGCAACCGCCCAGTGGCACGTAGACGCGCTGGCCGCGCAGCCGGTAGACCAGCCGGCGAAAGTCGAAGCGGATGTCGACGGCGCGCAGATCGGCGGGCCGGCGAATACCGAAGCTCACGACGCGCGCTTGGGTGCGAGTGCGCAGCGTCAGGAAGGCGGGATCGTCGGCGTTCAGCACCGCCACGCCGTGCGCCGGCAGTGCCTCGACGAGCGCCCCTTTCTCTCGCACGACACCGTCGAGGCCGGCGAGGAACTCCACGTGCGACCAGCTGCAGTTGGTGATGACCCCGACTTCGGGGCGGCCGAGGTCGGCGAGCCGCGCGATCTCGCCTGGATGGTTGGTGCCCATCTCGAGGACGACGAAGCGGCTGGTCGGCTCGATGCCGAGCAACGTGAGTGGCACGCCGATCTCGTTGTTGAACGACTTCTCCGAGGCGACCGTCGCGCCGCCGGCAGCGAGCGCCGCGCGCAGCAGCTCCTTGGTGGTCGTCTTGCCGTTGCTGCCCGTGACCGCGGCCCGCCGCGCCGGGCAACGCAAAGCATGGAAACGGGCGAGCGCGCCGAGGGCGACCCGGGTGTCGGGAACGATGATCTGCACCAAATCCGCAAGCGGGTCGGTGCCGCCGGCGGCCGCGTGCGAGGGTTCCGCGACTGCACGATCGACCAGCGCCGCGCGTGCACCGGCGCTCGCCGCGGTGGCGAGGAAGTCGTGCGCGTCGAAGCGCTCGCCGCGCAGCGCGACGAAGAGGCTGCCGCGCTCGATCCGGCGCGTGTCGGTGCTGACGCCGGTGAGCTCGACGCTCTCGACCGGCCGCAGCAGGCGGCCGCCCGTCGCACGGACCACGTCGCTCAGGAGCAGCGTCGGCACAAGAACTCCCTCGCCACTTGGCGATCGTCGAAGTCGAGCCGCTCGGCGCCGATGATCTGGTAGGTCTCGTGACCCTTGCCGGCGAGCAGCACGACGTCGCCCTCGCGCGCGTCCGCGAGCGCCCGCTCGATGGCGCGCCGTCGATCGGGCTCGACCTGTACCGCCGCGACCGACGCGTCCGTCGGCACGCCGGCCACGATGTCGGCAAGGATCTGTTGCGGCTCCTCGGTGCGCGGATTGTCGCTGGTGATGATCACGCGATCAGAGAAGCTCGCGGCGACGTTGCCCATGCGCGGGCGCTTGGTGCGATCGCGATCGCCACCGCAGCCGAAGACGGTGATCAGCTTGCCGCGCGTCAACGGCCGCAACAGGCGCAAGATCTTCTCGAGCGCGTCATCGGTGTGGGCGTAGTCGACCAGCACGGCGAAGGGCTGGCCGCCATTCACCGCCTCGAGCCGCCCCGGCACGTGACGCAGCTCCGCGAGGCCGCGCACGATCACCTCGCGCGGCAGCTCGAGCCCGAGCGCCACCGCGATCGCCGCAAGCGCATTCATCCAGTTGTGGCGGCCCGGCAGTGCCACCACGGCCTCGAGCTCACCGCCACCGAGCGTGCGATCGAGACGCACCCGGAACCTGCTTCCGGTGACATCGGCCGCGAGCAGCTCACCTTCAACGTGGGCCCCCGGCACGGCACCATAGGTGATGAGCCGCGCGCGGCTGCGCGCCACCAGCTCGAGTGAATGGACATCCTCGGCGTTGACCGCCGCGACCGCGTCCTCTTCCAGCGTCTCGAAGAGGCGCGCCTTGGAGTCGCGGTAGTGGTCGACGCTCGGGTGGTAGTCCAGGTGCTCACGCGCGAGCTGGGTGAACGCGGCCGCGCGAAAGAGGAGACCGGTCGTCCGCTCCTGATCGAGCGCGTGCGACGAGACCTCCATCACCGCCGATTGGCCGCCCGCGGCGCGCGCTTGGGCCAGCAGGTCGGCGAGATGAAGCGGGTCGGGCGTCGTCTGGAGCGAAGGTCGCGCTGGCTGACCGAAGATCCGCTCTTCGATCGTGCCGATCAACGAGGGGCGCAGCGCCGCCGCCTCGAGGATCGAATGGACCAGCATCGCCGTCGTCGTCTTGCCCTTGGTTCCGGTGACGCCGACGCAGGTGAGTGCCGTCGACGGGTGGTCGTGGAAGGCGTGGGCGGCCAACGCCTTGGCGCGCCGCACGCTTTCGACCTCGAGCACCGCGACGCGGGCCGCAATCTCGGCAGGGAGCTGCGCGCCACGCGCGACGACGATCGCGCGCGCGCCACGCGTGACCGCATCACCGGCGAACCGGGCGCCGTCATCCTTCGCGCCGGGAACGGCGAAGAAAAGGCTGCCCGGCAGCGCGGCGCGGCTGTCGGTGCAGAGCGACTCGACGGCGATCCCGCGGAAGCGCGCGGGCGCGTAGACCCCCATCACGCGCGCCAGATCAGCGAGCAGCGCGCGGGCGGCGACGATTGGCGTGGCAGCGCTCGAGCTTGCGCTCATCGACCCTCCCCAACCACCGGCGAAGCTACCACTTCGCTGCGTGGGTCGGCCAGAGCCAGGTCGGCGAACCGGGTCGAGCCGGTTGCCGGGGTCGCGATCGCAGTCGTGGTCGCCGCGACCTCCTCCCGTCGATCCTGTGGCACGTTGAAACGGGTGAGCAGCTCACCCATGACATGACCGGCGACCTTGGCCGCGTTGTCGGCAGCGAAGCGACCGTGCTTGGGGTCGTGAAGCACGGTGAGCACCAGGAACCGCGGGTCGTGGACCGGCGCAAAGCACCAATAGGACGAGATCGAGATCTCGCGGTGGCGTTCGTCCTGGGCGGTGCCGGTCTTGCCCGCCATCGACCAACCGACCGGCTTCCAGCGCTTGGTCGCCCCGTCTTCGACAACGCACGCGAGCATCCGGCGCAGCTCGGCGGCGGTGCCCGCGGAGAAGGCCTTTCTTCCCTCGCCGTCGGGTGGCGGGACGGCCGTCCACGCACCGCTCTCGCCTTCGATGGCGCGAACGAAACGGGGCGCGCGCCAGGTACCGCCATTGGCGACCGCAACGCACGCGGCCGCCATCTGGAGCGCGGTCACCTGGATCTGCTGACCAAAGGAGAGCGACGCCAAGGTGTAGTTGCGGTCCATCGACTTCAGCGGCGGCACCATGCCGTTCTCTTCGCCCGGTAGCGCGCAGATCCGCGACCCGAAGCCGAGGCGTGCGAGGTGGTCGAGCACGGGCTGGAAGGCGAGGGATCCACGTTTGGAGTCCCCGGGAACGAGCGACAGCGCGAGCTTCGACATCCCGATGTTCGACGACTCGACTAACACCTGGGTTGCCGTCAGCAATCCCTTGGGGTGCGTGTCGTGGATCACCCGGCTGCCGAACTGCGCGGCGCCGTTCTCGCAGTCGATCAGCGTGTCAGGCGTCGCCTTCTTCTCGCCAAGGACGAGCCCGAGCATGAACGGCTTGAACGACGAACCGGGTGGATAGACGCGGTGCACCGCCAGGAACTGATGGCGCGCCAGCTCGGCTTGGTTGGTCGCGGTGACCGCAGCGGATGCGGCGCGGTCGGCGGCGGAGGGTTTGGAATGCGGCGCGGGAGTGGGCAACAGCGCCGGGAGCGGAGCTCGCGGAGTGGGCCGCTGCGCGATGGCGATGACCTCGCTGGTGCGCGGATCGAGGACGAGAATCTCGGCCCAATCGGGTGAGAACTCCGTCACGCCGGCGTCGATCGCCGTCTCGACGATCTCCTGCGCGATCGGCTCGATCGTGAGCTGCACCGCCCGGCCGTCGCGGGCCGCGCTCGCCGGCAGATCGGGGTCGAGCATGTCGCTCTTCAGACCGTCGCGCTCGACCAGGCGCTCGCCACGAACTGCGGTGAGCGCGACATCGCAAAGCGCTTCGATTCCGGCGACTCCGGCAGTGAGGCCGTCCGGGTTGTCGATCGCGCGCTGCCAACCGGTCCAACCGATCAGTGGGGCGAGCAGGGCGCCTCGCGGATAGTCGCGCACGAAGCGCGTCTCGAGAGAGAGCGCACGGAAGCCCGGCTTGCCGGTGAGCTTGCGCAGATCGGCGATGACGCCCGGGTCACGGATGCCGCGGGCGAGGAGCAGCCAGTCGCACTTCTCGTTCGCCAGGTTCGCGAGCGTCGTCGCGGGATCGACACCACAGAGCTTGGCGAGCCGGTCGGCGAGCTCACGCGGATAGTCGCGCGAGCCGACCTTCACGATGCCGCGGGTGTAGGCGCGCAGGTCGACTTCGCGAACGGATGTGGCGAGGACGCCGCCGCGGCAATCGACGATGTCCGCGCGCCGTCCCTCCTCGACCACCCGCGCGGGCCGCCAGATCGACGAGTCGGATGGGTCGCGCGCCCGCATGACCTGGAGGTGGAAGAGCTCGAGATCGGCGAGCCCGAGCAGCGCGCAGGCGAGTGCCAGGAAGAGCACCAAGCGGTTTCGAGCCCGACGAAGCAGCGGACGCATCACCGCCTCCCCACGTCACAACAAACACCACCTCACATCCTCAAAGCTCCGGGACCGCGGCCGCAGCAGCAGCCGCCATCGCGGCAGCTCGCTCGCGCTCCATCCGAAGGCGGGCCGCTGCCTGCGCGATCCGCTCCGGAGTCCATTGGCGGGCGGCGCGCACTCGCAGCACGTCACACGCCTCCCCCAGCTCGACGATCGCCACCCGTGCCCGCGCGAGGTCGTACGTGCAGAGCCGCGCGCGCACCTGCAGGTGGACGGTGCCGCCCGCGACGCCAAGCGCCGCAGGGAGTGCCATCGCCAGCAAGAGCTTCTGGATCAAGTCGCGGCCTGCAATCTCGTGATCTCGCGATGAAACGCGCGGACTCGGGCCGCGGGCACGGCTCCTCGCCGAAGGCGATCCAGGCGCTCGCCGTCCGTTGCGCAGCTCCTGGTTCGACGGGGTTCCGTGCCCGCTCCCGAATTCGTCTGTTGTTCCGTCAACCAACCATCCGCCGCGCCGCCCGCAGCTTCGCGCTACGAGCCCGCGGGTTCGCAGCCATCTCGGCGTCCGCCGGCTCCACCACCTTCTTCGTGAGCAGCTCGAACGTTCCGCGTTCGAGCTCGGCGCGCATGAACCTCTTCACGACCCGGTCCTCGCCGCTGTGAAAGGAGAGGACCACGAGGCGGCCGCCCGGCGCGAGCCACGTCGGCGTCTTCGCCAGCACCCTCGCGAGGCAACCGATCTCGTCGTTCACCACCATCCGCAACGCCTGGAACGTCTTGGTCGCCGGATGAATCCGGCTTCCGCGCCGCCCGCCCACCGCTCGCTCGACCAGATCAGCCAGCTCGCCCGTTCGTCGCACCGGCGCATGCCGACGGCGCTCGACGATCGCGCGAGCGATCACTCGC
>CAYRQC010000069.1:0-6588 GCA_964426265.1 uncultured Phycisphaerales bacterium
CTCGGTGAGGTCGAGGTCGGCGTGTTGGAGAAGGCGGAGGCGCTCGGCGAACACAATCTCTCGGGCGCGGTGGTGAATCCGTCGGCGTTCCGCGAGCTCTTCAAGGGGATGCCCGATTCCGAGTTCCCGCTGAAGACAGCAGTGAGCGGTGAGGCGGTCTATCTGCTTTCCGAGACCGGTCAGATCAAGCTTCCGACGCCGCCGACGATGCAGAACCACGGCAACTATGTGGCATCGATCAGCGAGATCGTCCGCTGGCTCGGCGCGAAGGCGGAGGCGGCGGGAGTCAACCTCTTCACCGGCTTCCCGGCGGCCGGGCTGCGCGTCGAGAACCACAAGGTTGTCGGCGTCCGCACGACACCGAGCGGCCTCGAACGCGATGGAGGCCAGGGCGGGAGCTACAGCCCACCGACCGACATCGAGGCGCGCGTCACGGTGCTCTCGGAGGGGACGCGCGGCCTGCTCACCCAGGCATGGATCGAGTGGCAACAGGTGCAGTCGAAGAACCCGCAGATCTACGCGCTCGGCGTGAAAGAGCTGTGGGAGACGAAGGTCCCGCTCGAGACCGTCATCCACACGATGGGTTGGCCGCTGCCGAAGGACGCCTTCGGTGGCTCGTTCCTCTATCCGCTCGAGAAGAACGTCGTGGCGCTCGGGCTGGTGGTCGGGATGGACTGGCGGCAGACCGGGCTCGATGTGCATGCATTGCTGCAGCGGCTGAAGCTCCATCCACTCTTCCGCCACTACCTCGAAGGCGGCGAGCTGGTCGAGTGGGGCGCCAAGACGATCCCCGAGGGCGGCTACTGGTCGCTGCCGGAACGGCGCGCCGGCGATGGGATCCTCGTGCTCGGCGACGCCGCCGGCTTCGTCGACGTGCCGTCGCTGAAGGGCATCCACTACGCGATGTGGAGCGGCATCTACGCGGCGCGCGCGATCTTCGCGGCCCTGAAAAAGGGTGACGTCAGCTACGCGTCGCTCGCCGAGTACGACAAGCTCGTCAACACCTCGGTGATCGTCGATGACCTCTATCGCACTCGCAACATGCGCCTCGCGTTCAAGAGTGGCTTCTACGTCGGTGGTGCGAAGGCCGGGCTGATGTCATTGACCGGCGGCAAGCTCTTCGGCAGCCATGTGCACGTCGAAGAGGACGCGACCGAGCCGAAGGACGTGACGGCGGCGATGGCGTTCACGCCGGACCACCAGCTCACCTTCAGCAAGGTCGACGCCGTCTTCAAGTCGGGCAACCAGACGCGCGACTCGATCCCGTCGCACCTGATGGTCGGCAAGGAGGTGAGCCCGCAAGCCGCGCAGCTCTACGCGAGCATGTGCCCGGCCGGCGTCTACGAGCTGGTCGACGGCCAGCTCCGCGTCAACGCGCCCAACTGCATCGACTGCAAGGCGACCGACGTCCTCGGCCCGCGCTGGACCCCGCGTGAAGGGGGAAGTGGGCCGAAATACCGGCGGATGTGAGCCGGTTTCGGGGTACGGCGGAGGGGGTACCAATTTCGACACCGTCGTAAATTGGTCCGGACCGATTTACGACGGATGCGATGAACGGTCCGACCGCATCTGGGGTCGCCGGACGAGCACACTGGGCACTGGAAGTGAGCTTCGAGAAGGAAGCTCGGCGTGCCGATCAGCCGCGCGCCACGCCACCGGACAACACCCGATCGACGGCTCGCGCGCGGGTCGGCATCATCGGAATCGCCAGCTTGGTCGCGGGCCCCGCCGCAAGGAGATCGTCGATGAATCGTCGAGCCGAGTCGTGCTTTGCAGTCGCGTCGTTCGTGCCGTTCGCGCTGTTCGCAATCGGCTGCTCCGCCGACAGCTATTCGGTGCCGCCGGAAGTCGCCGTCGGCAAGGTACCGATGGGCGCGCTCAACGTCGGGGTGGGGGCCGCGCGCGGAGATGGATCGAGCAGCGCGGATGGGTCGACGTCCGCGACCGACTCCCGCACCAGCCGCGCGATCGCCGATGCCATCCAGATCCCGTTCGAGCAGTTCGAGCTGAAGAACGGGCTGCGGCTCATCGTCCATGAAGATCACAAGGCGCCGATCGTCGGGGTGATGGTCTGGTACCACGTCGGCAGCAAGGACGAGAAGCCGGGCAAGACCGGCTTCGCCCACCTCTTCGAGCACCTGATGTTCCAGGGCTCGGAGAACCTCCATGGCGAGTTCTTCGATCCGCTCACCAAGGTCGGCGTCACCGGGATCAACGGCACGACCAACACCGACCGCACCAACTACTTCGAGGTGGTGCCGACCAGCTCGCTCGACCTCGCACTCTGGCTCGAGTCGGATCGCATGGGCCACCTGCTCGGCGCGATCGACCAGGCGAAGCTCGACGAGCAGCGCGGCGTCGTCCAGAACGAGAAGCGACAGGGCGAGAACCGGCCGTACGGCCTCTCGCGCACCATCCTGACGCGCGAGACGGCACCGGTGGGGCACCCCTACTCGTGGACGACGATCGGCTCGATGGAGGACTTGAACGCGGCCACCCTCGACGACGTGAAGGAGTGGTTCCGCGCCTACTACGGTGCCGCCAACGCGACGCTGGTCGTGGCGGGCGACGTGAAGCCGGCCGAGGTGCTCGCCACTGTGGAGAAGCACTTCGGCGACATTCCGAGCGGCCCGCCGATCGCGCGGCCGCGAGCGAACGTGGCGCCGATCTCAGGCACCAGGCGCCACGTCTTGGAGGATCGCGCCGGCCAGGCGCGCATCACTTTTGTCTGGAACGTCGCGCCGTGGGGCGACCCGTCGATCGAGCGGTTGAACCTCCTCTCCGACGTGCTCGCCGGCGGCAAGACGTCGCGCCTCTACCAGCGGCTGGTCGTGAAGGAGCAGCTCGCCACCGACGCCAACGCCAACATCGACCGGCGTGAGCTCGGGGGCCAGTTCACTCTCACCGTCACCGCGACGCCTCGCGCCGACCTCGCACGAATCGAGCAGATCGTCGACGACGAGCTGACGGCGCTCGCGATCGCGGGTCCGACCGAGGAAGAGGTCGAGCGCGCGCGCGTGCAGGAGCTGTCGGCGATGCTGCGTCGGCTCGAACGCGTCGGCAGCTTCGGCTCGAAGTCGGAGCTGCTCGCCGAATTCGCGGTCTTTGGCGGCGATCCGGGCGGGTACAAGTCGCGCGTCCGTGCGCTGGCCGAGGCGACGCCGGCGCAACTGCGCGATCTGACGGCGGCCACTCTGCGCCCGGACGGCGTCAACGGCCGTTTCGTCCTTCACGCCATCCCGTTCCCGCAGTTCCAGACGCTCACCGCGGGTGCCGATCGCACGAAGCTCCCCGATGGTGGCACGCCTGCCGCGGCGCAGTTCCCCGCGATCCGCAGCGCGACCCTGAAGAACGGCCTCACCGTCTGGCTCGCCGAGCGTCACAACCTCCCGATGGTCGAGCTGCGCCTGCTTTTGTCGGGTGGCAGCGCCGCCGATCCCGCCGAGCTCTCCGGTCTCGCGACGCTGACGATGGACCTGCTCGATGAGGGGACGAAGTCGCGCACGGCACTCGTGCTCGCCGAGGAGCTGGAGCGGCTCGGCGCCAACCTCTCGACCAGCGCCGATCTCGATGGGGCCACCGTCTCTCTCAGTGCGCTCGCGAGCTCGCTCGGCCCGAGCCTCGATCTCTTCGCCGACGTGATCCTGAACCCCGCCTTCCCGACCGCCGACTTCGAGCGTCTGCGGAGCGAGGCGATCACTCGCCTGCAAGGTGCGAAGCTCGAAGCCAACGCGATGGCGGCGCGCGTCCGGCCGCTGTTGCAGTACGGCAAGGAGCACCCGTACGGGCGACTCGGCGGTGGCAACGGCACCGAGCCGTCGCTGAGTGCACTCACGACACAGGCAATGACGCGATTCCATGCGGCGTGGTTCAAGCCCAACCACGCGCAGTTGCTGGTGGTCGGCGACACGACGTTGGAGCAGCTCGTCCCCGAGCTGGAACGGCGGTTCGGTGGTTGGAAGCAAGGCGACGTGCCGGCGGTGGCGGTCGATCGCCAACCCGCTCCGCGCGGCGAGAAGCCGGTCGTCTATCTGATGGATCGTCCAGGCGCCGTGCAGTCGGTGATCGTCGCCGCGCTGCTCGCACCGCGAACCGGGACACCGGCCGACCTCGCGCTCGACGCCATGAACGACGCCATGGGCGGCGGCTTCATCTCGCGCATCAACATGAACCTGCGCGAGGACAAGCACTGGTCGTACGGCGCGCGCAGCTCGCTCGCCAACGCGAAGGGGCCGCGGCCGTGGGTCGTGAGCGCGCCGGTGCAGACCGACAAGACCAAGGAGTCGCTGCTCGAGGTGCAACGCGAGCTCGCCGACGTGCTCGCCGGACGCCCGATCGACACAACGGAGCTCGAGCGCGTCCAGGCGCAGACGACGCTCGCGCTCCCGGGCCGGTGGGAGACCAACAACGCGATCCTCGGCAGCCTTCGCGAGGTCGTCCAGTACGGCCTGCCGGCCGATTGGTGGAGCACCTACGCCGCGCGCGTGCGCGCGCTGTCCGTCGACGACGTGAACGCGGCGGCGCGCAGTGTCATCGATCCCGCGCAAGTGCTCTGGATCGTGGTCGGGGATCGGGCGCGCATCGAGGAAGGCGTACGCGCGGCCGGCCTCGGCGAGGTCGTGGTGATCGATGCCGACGGGGCGGTCGTCGGGCCGCGTTCCTGAGAGCGCTTGGCCTGAGGCGACCTTTGCCACGTCGTGCCGTGCTGGAGCAGCGAGTGAGCGTGCTGACGCAGTAAGCTCGCTCGGATGGCTCATCCTGATCGTTCGGGTTCATCGGGTCGCGCTTCCGGCGTGCTCGCCGTCCTCGTCGGCCTCGCCGCATGCGTCGGCGTCGGCTGGTGGCTCCGGCGCCCGCCGCCGGCTCCGGTCGAGCCGCAGGCTCGGCCACCGGCGATGGTGCCGGTCACCGTGGTCCCGGTGGTGCGTGGTGACGTCGCCGAGGCGGTCGACCTGATCGGGGATGTCGCGGCGCCCGAGCGGGCACGGCTCGCGTTCGAGCGCGCGGGACGCCTCAGCGAGCTCGCCATTCGCCTCGGCGACGTGGTGAAGAAAGGCGACGTGCTGGCGCGACTCGACGATGCCGTGATGCACGAGGAGATCAGGGCGGCCGATGCCGCGCTCGCGCAATCGCGCACCATGGCGGAGCTCGCGGCACGTGACGCAGCGCGGGCGCGTGAGCTGAAGGACGTCGACCAGAGTGCCGCGTCGCTCGATCGCGTTGACGCCGTCGCGATGAGCGAGGCGGCGCTGGTCGCGCAGATGGAGGCCGACCTCGCGCTCAAGCACGCGCGCCTCACGCAAGGGACGCTGCTGGCGCCGTTCAACGCGGTCGTCACGGCGCGGCCAGTCGCGCTCGGTGACTACGTCGCGGCGGGCGACGTCTGTTGCGAGCTGCTCTCGCTCGAGCGACGCGAGATCCTGCTCGAGATCCCGTCGGCGGTGGTGGGCGCGCTCGAACCCGGTGCCGCGGTAGTGCTGACGAGCGATGCGCTGCCCGGCTTCGAGCTCGCGGCCAATCTGTCGGCGATCCTGCCGTCGGCGGAACCGCGGGCGCGCACGTTCCAGGGCGTCGTGCGGATCGACGCCACCACCGACTCCGCGCACCGCCTCCAGCCGGGGCTCTTCATCCGGGCGCGCACGCTGCTGCACGCGGCGAAGCAGGCGCGCGTCGTGCCGATTGACGCGCTGCTCGAAGGGCCCGACGGGGTTCGGCTCGCGATGGTCGTGCCGGCGAAAGCGCCAGGCGAGCCGCCAACGGCTGCTTTCGTCGCGGTCACGGTTCTCGCGCGGGACGCGCTGCACGCGGCAGTCTCGCCGGCGGGTGACGCGCACCTCGAGGCGGGCGACGCCGTGATCTTGATCGGCAAGGAGAACGTCACGGCGGGCGCATTGCTGCTCTTGCCGGCGGCCGGTGGCGGCGGGATCGACGGTGCCGGTGGCGCCGCCAGCGGCAAGGGTGGCGGCTCTTGAACCCGGTCCGTTTCGCCGTCGAGCGGCCGCACACGATCGCGGTCGGCGCCATCCTCGCGCTGCTCTTCTCGTGGCTCGCGTTCCGGGACATCCCGGTGCAGCTCAAGCCCACGGTCGACACGCCGATCATCACGGTCGAGACGATCTACCTCGGCGCGAGCGCCGGCGAGGTCGAGGAGCAGGTGACGCGCGCGATCGAGGACGTGGTCCAGAACTGCGAAGGGGTCGAGAAGCTCATCAGCACGTCGACCGAGGGCTACAGCGCCGTCAGCCTCGAATACAACTGGGGCGTCGACAAGAACGCCGCGCTGGTCGACGTGATGAACAAGCTGGCGGAGATGCAGCCGCTGCCGCCGGACGCCGAGCAGCCGATCGTCTCGCTGGTGCCGCCGATGCAGCGCGAGGCGGCGATGTGGCTGGTCTCGCGCTCGCCCTACGACCCGAGCCGCGTGCGCCAGATCGTGAAGGACCAGGTCGAGCCGCAGTTGAAGCGCGTGCCGGGCGTGGGCGGGCTGCTGATCTTCGGTGGCGAGGAGCGCGAGATCCAGGTCCGCCTCGATCCCGAGAAGCTGGTCGGGCTGCGCGTCACCTTCGAGGAGGTCCGGGCGGCGCTCGC
>CAYRQC010000070.1:0-5024 GCA_964426265.1 uncultured Phycisphaerales bacterium
AGCACACTGGCAGCGCGAACACTCCGTCGTTACTCCAGACCATCGCCGTGCTCGACGGCGACGATCTGCTGGGGCCTGGGAATGGGATCGGCTCCGGCGTCACCGGTGTCAAGATCGACGACGTCGATGGCGACGGCGACAAGGAGATCTGGTGCAGCGACGCCGTAGGTCATCTCTATCTCTTCGGATTGGATCCGACGCCGGCACCGGGCACCTGGAAGTGCATCTATCGCTCGGACGATCTCTGTCTCTACCCCGGCTTCTACAACAACATTCACGTCGTGAAAGATGGCCAAGGGCACACGGTCGAGCTGGTCGTGCAGTCGCCGGGCTACCTGATGCTCTTCAACGTCGCCTACGACACGGTCAATCTGCAGTGATGGAGTAAGCAATGAATCGCGCGGTACCGATGGCAATCGGGTCCACTGCAGTTTTGTTGTACACGGCCGTGACTTGCCGCGCACAGGATCGGATCTGGTATGCCGAATCGAACATCCGTGGGGATGCTTTCGGTCCGACATCTGTCGGCCCTGATCTTGATGGTGACGGCCTACCTGATCTGCTGATCAGTGCGATTCAGGCCACATGCACGAATCAATTCGACGGTTGGGTCGGCCTCTACTCGACTACTGGTGGTCAATTGCAGCAGTGGTGCGGGACAGGAGGAGCGCTGTTCGGTACTGGATTGGCATGGATCGATGATATCGACGGTGGAGGGGTCGCCGATTTCGTCGTCGGCGAGAGCGACTACTACGACCCGGTGACTTGGGGCTCCGGCACCGGCCGCATTCGCGTCTTCTCCTCGGAGACGGGGAACGTGCTGTACGACATCGTTGGCATGCAAGGGCACGGCAGCTTTGGCAATCGGCTCGACGTCGTCGATGACTGTGATGGCGACGGAATTCGTGACTTGCTAGTCGGCGGGCCATCGTATGGAGCGAGCGTTGAAGGGCGCGCCTGGATCTTTTCGATGCGCACTGGTACGGAGATTCGAACCCATGTAGGTCCAGCAGCCTACACCTACTATGGGAATTCGGTCGGGCACCTGAATGATGTCGACGGCGATGGTGTCGGTGACTACGCCGTTGCTGCTCCGATGACTACCAATCTCGGTCGCTTAAACGTCTACTCCGGAAGAACGGGATCCAGGCTACTAAAAGTCGACGGTTCCGGCGCCGCCGACAACCTCGGACTCTCGATCGCAGCGCCTGGAGATTTGGATGGGGACGGCCTTGCCGACGTGATCGTCGGCGGATACACCGCAAACGGGCACATCGACGCGTACTCACCCATCTCTGGACACCGAATCTGGCGGATCGATGGAGTGACCAACCAAGAGGGGTTCGGTTGGAGATGCCTTGCGCTCCCCGACCTCAACCGAGACGGATACGACGAAATCCTGGTATCCGCGATCTATGACGACCATGACGGCAGAGATGATGGTCGAGTTGACTTGATCTCCGGCCGGTCTCATCGGGCGCTCTACCATTTTTACCCCGGCATCCCGGGCATCGATCTCTACGGATCTCTGCTCGCACACGGTGCTGATTTCAATGGCGATGGCATCGAAGACCTGATCATCGGCACCCCAAATGGCGGCACCAAGAAGGCCAAGGGCGGCCACACCGCGATCTTCGCCGGCAACGACCTCTTCCTGCAGGCCGACCCAATTGCGCCGCTGGTCGGCGACACCGTCACGATCGACCTGCGCGGCGGCGAGCCCGGTCTGCTCGGCCTGATCGCGCTGATCGCGATCGATGGCTCCCCCTTGTTTGAATCGCTGCTGCTCGCCTCGTTCGACGCCAACGGCGAGCTGCAGCTCACCGCCGACATCCCGCCGGAAGCAGCAGGCATCGAGTACACCCTCTTCGGTTACGCCCAGAACCCCATGGGCCGCGGCCCGCTGCCAGACTCGAGCCCGGCCATCGTCTCCGTGCAGTGAAGTACCCAACATGAATACGAATCCCGGCTCGCTCACGACGTCCCTCCTCGCACCACGAAGAGTCCCGGCTGCGACTCCCGTGTACGCGCTTGCCATTCGACCTACCACCTTATGCCCAGGAGCCCTGTCATGACCCCGACGCTCACCGGCCACACGCTCTACGTCGACATGAAGTCGGCCCACGACTATCACCCCGTCCTGGCGACCGCCGTCGAGCATTACGGCCTCACGCCGGCCGCCGCCGCTGATCTTTTCGACGGCCTCCTGCAGTGGCTCGCCGCCATCCCGTTCGCCCGCCCCGGTCAGCCGATCCAGATGGTCGAGTCGATCGACCGGTTGTGGCACGCCTTCGTGCTCAACACCAAGCTCTACCGCGCCTTCTGTGACCGCTTCTTCGGCCGCTACATCGACCACGACCCGCTCGATCGTGACTTCGAGGAACTCTCGAAGAAGCAGTACGCTCGCTTCACGCTCACGACCCTCCAGCAGGAGTTCGGCGCCGCCGTCCACCCCGCATTCCTCGATCTCACCCAACGCGTCGGCTGCTGCTTCGGTCAGTGTGACGACGGGGGTGGCAGTCGCGGTTGATCGGCTTGGTGGTGCGTCGGTTCGGGCGCCGTGGACTCGGCTGCAGCCGTTCGACTGGAGCGGTAATCACGACGGGCGTGCGGATCGGAAGATGATTCCCGGTCGTTGGCAGGTTGGGCGGTTCGCCGCCCGCTTGGCGCGAGCTACAGTCGCCTCAACTCCCTCCTGAGAGCCCCAAGGCTCTGGAGGCCTCTCCGCAAGCCCGCTTCCGCCCACCTGGAGCGCCCCTTCGTGAAGCCCTATCTCGAGACTGGCCGACCGCTCGATGCCGTGCGCAATGTGACCGTGCTCTTCTGCGGCCGCTGCGAGCGCGAGTTCCTGGCCAAGCTCAAGGAGGGCCAGGACAACCCGACCTACGAGTGTCCGAAGTGCAAGAGCGCCAATCGCTTCTCGATCATCTGGAGATGACGCGTCGGTCGCGCGGTCCGAGCTTTGGCGGTGAGCCCGGCGGTCAGTGGCCGTGGCCGTCCTTGGTGTGCGCCTTCGCCTCGCGGGCGTCGTAGACCTTCACGTAGACCGTGAAGATCAGCATCGGCAGCATGCAGATCAGCGTCAGCGGCCAGAAGCCATGGTCCTTGATGAAGTCGTGCAGGAAGGCGATGTCGAGCAGCGCCATGGACGGTCGCTCCGAGCTGGCACCGGCGCACCGGCGCGATGAACGCAGAAAACAGGCCGCGCTTGATACCGCATCGCGCGGCGTCGCTCAAGGTTGCAGAGCGCCGCGTCCAGGTGACGACTCGAGGGCTTACTGGATCCAGACCCGCGCCGGCTCCGAGACGTTCACGATGTGGTCGAGGTCGGCTGGATCGAAGGTCACATAGGCGAAGTCGAGCGGGCTCCCCATGAAGATGTGGGGCGGCAGGTCGACGCTGGCCGTCGCGAGACCGCTGCCGTCGAAGGAGCCTTGGAAGCCGACGAAGAAGGGGTTGATCGGCGTCGCGAGGAGCCATTCGAGCAGCCAGTCGTCGTTCAGCGGAAAGGTGCGTGGGTCGGCGGGATCGAAGCTGCTGAGCGGGATTCCAGGCACGCGATCACTCGAGCTCGCCAGCAAGACGTGCGTGAACCCGGCGTCGTCGGGCGAGTCGAGCGTGAGCGTGAAGGTGCCGCCCGCCGGGATCGAGGTTGTCGACGTCGTGAGCATCGTCGCCTTCTCCAGCGCGAGCTCGCCGTTCACGCGTCCCCAGCCGAAGTCGTCGTCGAAACCGGGCGGGCCGAAATCCTCGCTGCTGTAGCTCAACGTGAGCTCGACGGCGCGGCGATCGAGATCGGGATTGATCTTGCGCACCAGTGCCGCCAGCCCTGCGACGTGCGGCGCCGCGAAGGAGGTTCCGCTGACGGTCGTGGTGTTGCCGCCCTTCCGCAGCGTCAGGATCGCGTCGCCCGGCGCGGCGACATCGCACCACGAGCCGTGCGACGAGGTGCCCATCCGCGAGTCCGTGCTGTCGGTCCCGATCACCGCCAGCACACCGTCATAGGCGGCTGGATAGGTGGGTGTCGTGTCCCCGAAGTTGCCGGCGGCCGCGACCTGCACCACGTCGAGTGACCGCGCGTACTCGATCGCCTCCCCGAGAGTGGCATCGTCGGTCAAGCTGACGAAGCTCATGTTGGAGACGCGCGCGCCGTTGTCGGCCGCGTAGATGATTCCCTCGGCGATATGGTCGAACGTGCCGTTGCCGCTGGCGTCGAGCACGCGGCAGGTCATCACGCTGGCATTCCAGCAGACGCCGCTGATCGAGAGGGAGTTGTCGCCGACGGCGCCGAGCACGCCGGTCACCTGCGTTCCATGGCCATCTTCGTCGGTGGGATCACCATCCGGGGTGACGAAGTCGTAGCCGAAGCGATCGTCGATGTAGCCGTTGCCGTCGTCGTCGATGCCGTTCCGGTTGATCTCGTGGGTGTTGATCCAGCGGTTGGCGCGGAAGTCGACGTGATTGAGGTCGCACCCGCCGTCGAGGACGGCGATCGGGACGCCGGTGGCGTCGGTTGCGATGTTCCACGCCTTGGGCATCGCCAGCTTGTCGTTCTGCAGCGACCACTGGCTGCCCCAGAGCGGGTCGTTCGGCAGCTTCGCCGCGGACGCGCTGGCAGTGGCGTCGGCGCGTTCGACGTCGGGAGAGCGGCGCAGCCGGGCCAGCGCGAGGTCGTGTGGTTCGTCGCTCGCCAGCTCGAGCCGCACGATGCGGTCGAGCCCGAGCGCGTGAAAAGTCGCCGGATCGGCGTGGCGCGCGGCGATAGGCGCGAGCGGCGAGAGGCGAGTGGCGCCAAGCTCCACACAGGCGCGCTCGAAGTCGGGCAGCCCGGTTGCGCCAAGCCGCGGGTCGTCCGGCACCGCGCGCAAGTGGACGACGAGTCGGTCGGGTGAGCCGATCGTTTGCGGGCGCGGGGACGTCGCGCACGGCGCCGTTGCGCGGAGCGCGGGCGCAAACGCCGTCACGATCAGCGCGGCGGCGGTGAGTGGGGCAGGGCGAACCATCATGGAGAAACTCCCGGCGTG
>CAYRQC010000071.1:0-10283 GCA_964426265.1 uncultured Phycisphaerales bacterium
GTCGGCCAGCGGCTCGAGACGATGAGCAGTGCATCGACCACCCAGAAGGCTGCCGGCACCAAGGCGAAGAACGCGGTCGACAAGGTCGCCAAGGCGATCGCCGCCGCGATCGACGCCAGCCTTGGCAAGGAGAAGCTGACGAAGGTGAGCGGCCGGCCGTGGCACGGAATGGCGGTGCGATTCGTCGAGGACTTCGAAGGTGTCGCCGGTTGCGTCGCGTGGACGAAAGCGCACGCCGCCGACCTCTCCGCCATCGACAAGGTCGGGACCGATGCCAATCGCGAGCTCTGGCAGAACGCGGCGAAGGACCCCGCGAAGGCGCTGCCGTTCGCGGTCGACTTGCTGGAGAAGGGTTGGCGCCACGCCGGTGCCGTCGACGCGGCGCAGCAGCTCGAGAAATGGCTCGCCGACGAGAAGGCGCTGAAGCTCGGCAAGAAGGAGCTCACGCACGCGAAGGAGCTCCTCGCAGCGTGGAAGAAAAGCCGCGAGGAGGGCTTCGAGGCGTTCGAGAAGCTCGCCAAGGAGCTCGATCCTTGAGCCGCGCCATCCCGGAGCCGGCCGCGTGATCCACGTCGCGCGGCGGCTGCTCGAGAACCTGCGCGCCGATCGCCACCATCCGCCGCTCGAGCGGCTCGAGAGCGCGACCGATCCGGAGCGCTTCGTTTGGGGGATCCTGCCGTACGCCGCGCGCAGCTTCTCGTTCTGTATCGCGCTCCTGCCGCGGCGCACGGCGCGCGTGCTTGCGGTCGCCTACCTCTACTGCCGCATGCTCGACACCTGTGAAGACCTGGCGGTCGGAGTGGAGGCGAAGGAGCGGGCGCTCCGCGCGTTCCTCGCGCGCTTCGAGCGCTTCGCGCAGGATCGCGCCGCCCCGATCGACCCGCCGCCGACGATCACCGCCACGACGACGCACGACGCCCGCGATCAGGTCTATCTGCTCCTGCTGCGCGAAGCGGAGCGTGTCGATGCACTCTTCCGAACGCTGCCCGGCGTTTCGCAGGCGATCGTGCTGCGACTCGTACAGCGGATGGGGGAAGGGATGCTCTGGGCGGTGCGCACGTTCGCCGATCAAGCGGGCGTGCTCACCAGCGACGAGCAGCTCGCCCGCTACTGCTTCGCGGTGCTCGGCAATCCGATGCTTTTCGCCGAGGAGCTGCAACGTTGCCAGATGCGCCTCGCACCAGAGGTTGCGCCGGACCGCGTCGCGTTGGCCACCGCCGTCGGCGAGGCGATCCAGCTCGCCAACGTCGCGCGCGATCTCGAGAAGGACGCGGCCAACGGCGTCTACTACCTCGCCAGCGTGCAGGCGGCCGCGGCCGATGGACGTGCCGCCGCGATCGCCGCAGCGCGACGCCGCCTGCTCGGTTGGGCGCTCGCGAAGGGCGCCGCCTTCCGGCCCTTCATGGCGGGGATCCCGAGTCACGTGCTCTCGCTCGCGCGGGGCGCCGCGCTTCTGATGGGGCACTTCACGCTGGCGTTCTGGCAGGGAACGGCGCGTCGCCTCGGATTGGAGATCGTGGCGCGTGGCGAGCAGGTCACGCCAGCTCGCAGCATCGTGCCGGTGATCGCCTCGGTATTGTCGCGCCGCGGCTTTTCCGCGGCTTTGCAGCGCCTCGAGGCGTCGTTCGCCGCGACGGCAGCGCGGCTCGCAGAGCTCGACGCCGCCTCCTGAAACACGCAGAGGATGCATGAGCGAGAGCCCTCCGGTCGAGGTGGCAGTCCCTTCGAGTGGCGGGCTCGCCGACTGGCTCTTTCGCTGGCGTGGCTGGGGAGTGATCGTGTTCGGCGTCGCCGTGCTGGCCTGGAAGTGGCCGCTCCGGCCGCAGCTCCGCTTCGCGCTGGCGGCGCTGCCGGTCGTGCTCTTTGGTGTCGCCTTCCGTCTGTGGGCGCGCTGCTACTTCACCCGCGGCTCCGACACCCGCCGCATCCAGGCCCACCGGCTCGTCGTCTGCGGTCCCTACCGGCGCGTCCGCAACCCGCTCTACGTCGGCAACGTCGCGGTCGCGGTCGGATTGGCGCTCGGCTTCTGCGATGCGTGGGCGGCGCTGGCGCTGCTCGCGGCGCTCGTCGTCTTCTACTCGGGGGTCATCCAGAGTGAAGAGGCGGTGCTCGCGCGCACTTGGGGCGACAGCTACGCCGAGTTTCGCCGCCGCGTGCCGCGCTGGGTGCCGCGGCTGTTTGCGCTGCCCGCCGATCCCGAGGCGCCGCAGCCGGAGGTCTCGCACGCGCTCCGCAAGGAGGCGCAGCGCATGGCGGGCGCGCTTGCCGCGTGGGGTGTCGCGCTCGGTTGTTCGATCTGGATGCGCTAGCGGCTACCAGCCGGAAGGAAAGCTTGCATGGATTCGTCCCGCAACGTCGTGGTCGATCGGGTCGAGGATCTCGCCGTGCTGCGCATCCGCCGCGGCAAGGGCAACGCCCTCTCGCCGAGCCTGGTCGAGGAACTGCTCGACGCGCTGCGCAGCCGCGAGGTCGCCGAAGAGACGCAAGGGCTCGTCATCATCGGCGACGGCCGCTTCTTCTCGACCGGCCTCGACCTCATCGAGCTCGAGAAGCTCGACCGAGCCGGGATGATCCTCTTCCTCGATCGCCTGCAAGGACTGCTCGCGTCGCTCTATGTCTGGCCGCGGCCGGTGGTCGCGGCGGTGAACGGCCACGCGGTGGCGGGCGGCTGCCTGCTCGCGCTCTGTGCCGACTGGCGCGTGCTCGCGCGCGGCGAGGCGCGCATGGGGTTGAACGAGATCACGCTCGGTCTGCCGCTGCCGCAAGCGGGGCTCGAGATCGTGCGCGCGCAGCTCCGGCCGTCGGCGTGGGCTCAGGTGGTCTACGGCGGATCGACTCACATGACTGACGACGCGCTCATGCTCGGGCTCGCCGACGAGGCCGTCGCCGCGGAGCACATCGAGCAGACGGCGTTGGCGAAGGCGCGCCAGTGGTCGCGCCACGTCCCGGTGGCGTTCCATCACATGAAGGCGGCAGCGCGCGACCCGGTGCTGCTGCGCATTCGTGAGAAGCACGACCAACACCAGGAGACGTGGGTCGACCTCTGGTTCTCGCCGCCCGTCCAGGCGCAGATCGCCGCGGTGCGCGAGAAGCTGCTCGCGAAGCGGTCCTCCTGAGCGAAGCGACCGTGACCGAGCCCTTCTTCGACGAGATTCGCGCCTACGTCGACTTCGGTCCCGAGGACTCGGCACTGCTGAAGCAGCTGGTTCCGGCGCTGCTGCCGGTCCTCGACGAGCTGGTCGAGGACTTCTACGGCGAGATCCTGCGACACGCAGAGACGCGCCGCGTCCTCGCCGACGATGCGCAGTTGGCGCGGCTCAAGCTCTCGCTGCGCGAGTGGGCGCGGTCGATGGTCGAAGGACCGCACGACGTCCGCTGGTTCGAGCTGCGCAGCCGCATCGGCCGGCGCCACGTCGAGGTCGGCCTGCCGCAGCGCTTCGTCCCGCTGGCGCTTGCGCGCGTTCGGCGGATCCTCGCGCGCGTCGCCATCACGACGGCGCGCGGCGACATCGAGCTGCTCGACCGCTTGCAAGGTGCGCTGCACAAGGTGCTCGGCCTCGAGGTCTCGATCATGCTCGAGAGCTACTTCGAGCTGCACAGCGCCCGCGTGCGCCAGGCCGAGCGGCTCGGCAGCCTCGGCCAGCTCGCGGCGAGTGTCAGCCACGAGCTCAAGAACCCGCTCGGCGTGATCAACACGAGCCTCCACCTCTTGCAGCACGAGCTGAGCCAGCCGCCAGCCGCGCGCGACGACGCCGTCGTATCGGCGCACCTCGTGAAGATCGGCCGCGGCTCGCGGCAGGCCGCGCGGATGGCGTCGCAGCTGCTCGACTTTGCGCGCACCAAGCAGTTGGTGCTCCGGCGGGTCGCACTCGCCGGCGTGCTCGAGGATGGCGCGGCGAGCGTCGACGACCGTGAAGGGGTCGCGGTCGACGTCCAATGCGAGCCGGCCGACTCCGCGGTGCTGGGCGATGCCGGGCTGCTGGCGGAGGCGCTCGCGAACCTCGTCCGGAACGCCGTGCAGGCGATCCGCGAGAGCGGGGTTGGCGGCAAGGTGATGATGCGCGGTCGACGCGACCCGCTCGGCGTGTCGATCATGGTCTCCGACGACGGGCCCGGGATCGCGCCCGACGTCGTCCCGCGGATCTTCGAGCCGCTCTTCACGACGCGCTCCACCGGTACCGGGCTCGGGCTCGCCATCGCGCGCGACATCGTCGAGGCGCACCACGGTCAGCTGACGGTCAACTCGACTCCGGGTCGCGGCGCGGTCTTCACGGTGCACCTTCCGCAGGCGCCGGCGTGACATTCCCGTTCCGGCTGCGCGCGGCGAGCGGCAGCCGGGCCCGGAAGCGCGTGCCGCAGAGGTCGGGCGAGCGATCGGCCGCGATGGTGCCACCGAGCGCGTCGACGCTCTTCTTCACGATCGAGAGCCCGAGCCCGGTCCCGCGCGTCTTGGTCGTGAAGAAGGGCTGGAAGAGGTGGGGCGCCACCTCCGGGCCGATACCGGGGCCGTTGTCCTCGATGGCGACGTCGGCATGGCTTCCATCCGCAGCGAGCAACACGCGGACGCGGCCTCCCGGCGGCGCCGCCTGCAGGGCGTTGTCGATCAAGTTGGCGAACAGGCCGACGACGCGATCGCTGGCGGCCACGAGCGTCGCAGCGCCCGCGCCGGGCGACGTCACGAGGTCGATCGTGCGACCGTCCGCCGACGGCCAGAGGCGTGCCTCGCTGACCAGCCCTTCGAGGAGCTCGGGGAGACGAATCGTCTCCTCGGCGCGCGGGCTCGGGCGCGCGAAGTCGAGCAGATCGGCGAGCGTGGCGCGCATGCGGTCGGCGAGCGTGAGGATCTCGGTGACGTTCTCGACGTCGCGCGGCGGCCCGGCGACGGAGCGTTGCAGCAGCTGCGCGAGTGCGCGGATCCCCGCCAGCGGGTTGCGCAGGTCATGCGCGATCGACGACACCAGCCGCCCGAGCGTCGCGAGGTGCTCGGTCTCGGTCAGCCGCCGCTCGAGCGAGATGCGCTCGGTGAGGTCGACGGCGCGCAGCAGCAGAAGGGGCGGTTGCGCGTCGGACAGCGCCACCGCGCGCAGACCGAGGATCAGCCGCTTGCCGTTGCCGTCGCAGAGCTCGAGCGAGCGCTCGGTCGGCGCCTCCCCGCGCCGCACCTGGACGAGCCACTCGCCGAGCACCACGTGCGCCTGCACGAACGGGGCGACCATCTCGTCGAAGGGGCGGCCGACCGCGATCGCCGGCTCGCCGGGACAAAGTGCCGGATGGCTCTGATTGACGCTCTGGACCCGGCCGCTCTCGTCGACCAGCGCGAGGAAATCGGGGATCGCAAGGAGGGTCGCCTCGTGGAGCCGGCGCAGCTTCCGATTGTCGCGCCGCAGCCGGGCGTTCTCGGCGGCGCGCGCGATGGTGGAGAGCAGCTCGTCGGGATCGGTGTCCTTTCCGATGAAAGCGAAGACACCCTCGTGCAACGCCGCGAGCGAGTTGTCGAGCGAGACGAAGGCCGTCACCACGAGCGTGACGAGATCGGGCAGCAGGCGCCGCAGATCGGCGAGCAGCTCGATGCCGCTGCCGTCGGGCAGCTTCTGGTCGACGATGGCGACGTCGAATGGCGCGGCCCGCGCCAGTGCCAGCGCCTGGCGGCAGTCGTGCGCCGTCTGTGCGTGCAGGCCGCGCAGCTCTGCGAGCTCGGCGAGGTTGTCGGCGAAGTCGCGATTGTCGTCGACGATCAGCACGCGCACCGCGTCAGGGTCGGGAGCGAGCTTGATCAATCGTCTTCCTCTGCGACTTGGGTCGCGACGGCGCCGACCTTGACCTTGCGGCGAACCCAGCGGTCGAGGCCGTACTTCTTCACCCAGTAGCGCACCTGGTCGCGATGGACGCCGAGCAGCGCGGCCGCGCGGCTCTTGTTGCCGGCAGTGCGCACCAGTGCCTGGTCGAGGAGGCTGCGGATCGCGTCTTCCAGCACGACGCCGCGCTCCGGCAGCGTGAAGATGAGGTCGGGATCCGTGGTGGCGTCGTCGCGGCGCCGCAGCTCCGGCGGCAGGTCCTGCACGCCGAGCAGTGGGGTGCGCGCCAGCAGGACGGCGCGTTCGACGCAGTTCTTGAGCTCGCGCACATTGCCCGGCCATGCGTGTTGGGTGAGCCGCTGGAGCGCCGGTTCGTCGAAGCCGCGCACCTCCTTCTTGATCTCGCGCGCGAGCAGCGCGACGAAGTGGTCGAGCAGCGCCGGGACGTCTTCGGGACGCTTCGCGAGGGGCGGGATCTCGATCGGGATCACGTTCAGCCGGTAATAGAGGTCCCCGCGGAAGAGCCCCCTCGCGATCAGTTCGGGGAGGTTCCGGTGGGTGGCGGCGATCACCCGGACGTCGACCGCGATCTCGCGCAGGCCGCCGATGCGCCGGAAGGTCTTCGACTCGAGGAAGCGCAGCAGCTTCGCCTGCAGCGCGGGCGGCATGTCGCCGATCTCGTCGAGGAAGATCGTCCCGCCTTGCGCCTCCTCGAAGAGGCCGCGCTTGGTCGCCTTGGCGTCGGTGAAGGAGCCGCGTTCGTGGCCGAAGAGCTCGCTCTCGAGCAGCGCCTCGGGCAGCGCGGTGCAGGTGATGTTGAGGAACGGCCGGTTCGCCTCGGGGCTCAGCGCGTGGATGGCGCGGGCGACCACGTCCTTGCCCGTTCCGCTGTCGCCGGTGACGAGGATGGTGCGCGCGCCGCAGCTCGCCACGCGCTCGACCAATGCCCGCAGCTCGACCATCGCCTGGCTGGGACCGACGATGCTGGCGAGCCCGTGCGCTCCGACCTGCTGCGCGCGCAGGCGCGACACCTCGCTGCGGAGCGCCACGTTCTCGAGAACGCGTTCGGCGACCAGCACCATCTCGTCGAGATCGAACGGCTTCAGCAGGTAGTCGGCGGCGCCGACCTTCATCGCGCGGATCGCGTCTTCGGTCGACGAGTAGGCGGTCATCATCACGAAGGTGGCGAGTGCGCCGTTGCGCTTCTGCTCTTCGAGAAACGCGAGCCCGGTGCCGTCCGGCAGGCGGTGGTCGAGCACCACCAGGTCGTAGTCGCCCTCCTTGAAGAGGCGCCGCGCGGTGGTGACGTTGTCCGCCGTGGCGGCCTCGGCGCCCTCGTCTTCGAACCGCTGCTGCAGGCTCTTGCGCAGCGCGAGCTCGTCGTCGACGACCAGGATGCGGCGATGGCGGAGGGAGCTTCCAGTGGATGGCGACGGCATGGCACGATCCTTCTTGACGAGCGGCTGGTAAATGCCACCTGCCACGAATGGGGTGAGTTTCCCAGCGCGACCTCAAATCTCCCAGTGCAGGTGCGCCGGGATTAGCCAATGCCGGCCCAGGTAAGCAACCCAAGGTCCGGGTAAGCCGTCCCGGGCGCCGGCGGTATCCTCCCCCGACCTTCGGGCGGCCAATCGGGCGCTGCTCGGACGTCGGCCGCGCGGCTTCGCCGGTCGGCACCACACGATCGCCGCGGCGCGCCGCGGCTCGCCCGACCGGGGAGAGGGAGCGCATGGCGCAAGACGAGAAGCAGGACGGGAGGATCAGCCCGCTCGAGATGATCCTCGCGGTCGCGGGCTCGGCGGTCGGGCTCGGCAATTTCTTGCGCTTCCCGGCGAGGGCGGTCGCCAACGGCGGCGGCGCCTTCATGATCCCGTACTTCTGCGCGCTGCTCTTCCTCGGCATCCCGATCGGCTGGGCCGAGTGGACCATGGGACGGTACGGCGGCCGCAAGGGGTTCCACTCGGCGCCGGCGATCATGGGGGTGATCGGCCGCGGCAGCTTCATGCGCTACGTCGGCGTCATCGGCGTCCTGATCCCGCTCGGCGTCTACTTCTATTACGTCTTCATCGAGTCGTGGTGCCTCGGCTACTTCTGGAACTATGCGACGGGCGGCATCGGGGTCGACCCGAACGCCGTGATGAGCACGCAGATCGCCCAGGCGAAGGGCTTCTGGGAGAACCTCATCGGCATGAACGCCGATGGTGCGCTCTTCAGCGGCGGCCAGGGCGGCGTGCTCGTCTTCTGGCTGATCACAATGGTGTTCAACGTCTGGTTCCTCTACCGCGGCCTCAGCAAGGGCATCGCGAAGTTCTGCAGCTACGCGATGCCGGCGATGGCGGTGATCGCATTGATCGTGCTGGTGCGCGTGATGACGCTTCACCCGAACGATCAGCATCCCGATCAAGGCGTCGAGAGCGGCCTCGCCTACATGTGGAACCCGAAGTGGGAAGCTCTGAAGCTTTCGAAAACGTGGCTCGAGGCGGCGGGCCAGATCTTCTTCAGCCTCTCGGTCGGCTTCGGCGTGATCATCAACTACGCCTCCTACCTGAAGCGCAAGGACGACGTCGTCCTGTCGGGCCTGACGGCGTCGGCGACCAACGAGCTCTTCGAGGTCGGCTTCGGTGGGATGATCACGATCCCGGCCGCCTTCATCTTCCTCGGCGCGACCGGGATCATCGGCCAGGGCTCATTCGGGCTCGGCTTCAACACGCTGCCGGTCGTCTTCGCCCACATGCCGGGCGGCAACCTGATCGGCGCGCTCTGGTTCTTCATGCTCTTCCTGGCGGCGATCACCAGCTCGCTCTCGATGCTGCAGCCGACGGTCGCTTTCGTCGAGGAGGCGCTGGGTTGCAGTCGCAACAAGGCGATCACGGGCGTCGTGCTCGGCTCGGTGCTCGGCGGGCTCTTCTGCCTCTGGTACACCGGCGGCGGCGCCGGCTGGGGAACGATCGACAACTGGGTCGGCACCTTCCTGATCGTCATCCTCGCGTTCTTCCAGATCGTCTGCTTCGGCTGGTGCTTCGGCGTCGATCGCGGTCTCACGGAGGCACGGGAAGGCGCGCGCATGCGGATCCCGTCGATCATGCGCTTCGTGATGAAGTACGTGGCGCCGCTCTATCTGCTGGTCGCGATCGTGATGTCGTGCCATGACGACCTACCGGGTTGGTGGACGCAAGCGATGGATCCCAAGGCCGCCGGCTACTCGCCGGCGGTCGGCTACTCGCTGCTGTTGATCGCGGCGACGGCGCTCGTGCTGGTGGTGATCACGAGGATTGGCGCCAAGCGCTGGCGGGCGCAGGGGCTCGATCTCGATGGGACGCGACCGCCGGACGATGGACCAGCGGTGATGACGACGTCAGCGACGACGGGAGGCAAGCGATGATGCGGGCACCGTTCACCCTGGTTCGCGGAGCACTCTTGATCGGGCTGCTCGCCACTCCGGCCCTTGGCCAAGGGACATCCGCCGCCGTTCCAGCCGAGGGGCTCTCGACTTTCGGCTGGGCCTTCATGCTCCTCTCGAACCTCTTCGTCTGGTGGCTCACGCTGCGCTGCTTCAAGCGGGTCCTGCAGTCGCCCACCGTGACGCCGACCGGTCCTGCCGGAACGCCGTGACCGCCGGCGCGATCTCGGCGGACGCCGTCCGCAAGACCTACGGTGGTGGCGTCGAGGCGCTGCGCGGCGTCACGCTCTGCGTCGAGCGCGGGCAGATCTTCGGCCTCCTTGGCCCCAACGGCGCCGGCAAGACCACGCTGATCAAGATTCTGCTCGACCTCGTGCGGCCGACGTCCGGCACGACCAGCCTGCTCGGAGTCTCCTCGCGGCGTACCGCAGCGCGCCGGCCGGTCGGCTACCTGCCGGAGGATCACCGGTTTCCGGAGTACCACACGGCCGAGAGTGCGCTCACCTTCTACGGCGCGCTTTCGGGGCTCGCGCGCAGCGACGCGCGACGGCGTGGGGCGGCGCTGCTCGAGCGCGTCGGCCTCGCGCAGGTCGCGCGCCGCAAGCTCCGCACCTTCTCGAAGGGGATGAAGCAGCGCCTCGGGCTGGCGCAGGCGCTGATCTCCGATCCGCAGGTCATCTTCCTCGACGAGCCGACCGACGGCGTCGATCCGGTGGGGCGCGCCGAGATCCGCGCCATGCTCGACGAGCAGAAGAAGCTCGGGCGCACGATCTTCCTCAACTCGCACCTGCTCTCCGAGGTCGAGCAGCTGTGTGATCGCGTCGGCATCCTGCGGCGCGGGGAGCTGGTGCGCGAAGGGACGATCGCGGAGCTCACCCAGGCCGGACGCCTCTTCACGATCACGACGGCCGTGCCGGTCGGCGCGGCGATCGTCGCCGAGGTGGCGGCCCGCGCGGCATCGGCAGCGCTGGTCGGCGAGGCGCTCGAGGTCGCCGTCGTGCGCGACGACGACCTCGATGGGGTGATCGACCTGCTGCGCGCGCGGTATCGGCGTGCGCGGGCTGGTGGCCAAGCGCCACTCGCTCGAG
>CAYRQC010000072.1:0-5651 GCA_964426265.1 uncultured Phycisphaerales bacterium
GCCGCCGCGAAACCGGCGACCGCGCCGCCGTGACGAATCAGCGTGCGGCCACCGACGCTGTTGACGGAGAGGCCGCACGCGTAGTGGGTTGCCGAGCCATCTGCGAGCCGGCGCTCTGCGAAGAGCAGCTCCCGCGACCGCTCGGAGAGGAGCGTGCTGTTCATCAATGCGAGATCCCACCTCGCGAGATCGGTCGCCGTCGACCAGATTCCGCCCGCGGCACCGATCCAGCCCGCGCCTTCCGGAAGTGCCGGCTCCGGCGCCGCGAGGGCGAACGAGGCGTAGCCGATCGCGAGCGCGGGCGTGTCGGCCGCCGGCTCGTAGAGCGTCTGGCGCATGCCGACGGGCGCGAAGATCCGCTGCTGCAGAAAGTCGCCCATCGCCATCCCGGAGACGCGCTCGATGATGCGACCGAGGATCGCATAGCCGGTGTTGCTATAGGACCAGCGCGTGCCCGGGTCGAAGTCGAGCGGCCGTTGACCGTAGTCGAGGACGACCTGCTCCTGGGTGGTGGGTCGCGCCAGCCGCTCGTCGACGAAGTCGAGTGGGTAGTAGTCGGGATATCCGGAGACGTGGTTCAGCAGGTCGCGCAGCGTGATCTCCTGCGCACGCGTCAACGTCGGGTAGTACCGGGCGACCGGGTCGCCGATCGAGAGGCGACCCTCCTCGCAGAGCAGGAGGACGCTCGCGGCGATGAACTGCTTGGTGATCGAGCCGATCGCGAAGCGCGTGGTCGTCTCGACCGGCGCCCGCGTCGCAAGCGAGGCGAGTCCATACCCTTTCGCTCGCTCGATCTTCCCGTCGCGAACGAGCGCCACCGACAGGCCGACCAGATGGTCCGACGCCAGATGCTCCGCCACGATGCGATCGACCGCGGCGGCATCGAGCGGCGCCGTCGGCACTGCCGCCACCGCCGCGCGCGGCAGCTCGCGCGGCGGTTCGCTCGGTGATGCGCAGCCGATTGGCAACGCGACGGCAACCAGCACGGTCCACCGTCGCAAGTGGTTCTGACGGGCCGGAAAACGGATCGAACGAGTCTCACCGAAGCAGGTCAAGGCTCTCTCCCATTTGCGCAAACAGGTCGGGAGAGAGCATGCCACATGCGGCGACCCGATTTGCATCACTCAACGGAAGGTGATGACCTCGTCATTCGACCGCATCAGGCGCCGGTGCAGCCGCTTCGCATAGGAGCGCACCGTCATCGTCATTCCGGAGAGCGCCGGAGGCACGGTGGCGCTGAAGGAGTGGCCGCCACCGAGATCGAAAACGGTGATGCCGCCGACCACGTCGAAGGTCGGTGTCCCGTTGATGTCGACCACCACGAGCACGGTCGGAGTGCCGGGGATCCCTTCGCGCGTCGTGAGCGTGACCGTCTCCCCGGTCTGTGGGTTGAGCGGCCATGCGCTCTGGAAGAGGTCGTTGCCGGAGAAGACATAGACACCACCCGACTCCAATCCATAGGTGTCGTCGTAGGGAGTGCCCACGGCGATGTCATCGAGCCCGTCGCCGTTGACGTCACCGACTCCCGCGACGCAGTAGCCGAACTGGACGATCCCGTCGCCGTCGGTCACCGGGGTCACGATCTCCGTGAGCACCACTCCGCTCTTGCCCGAGATGAGCAGCGCCCGCCCCTCGCGAGCGCGCGCCTCGCCGTGACCGTTGATCGCGCCAATGAGCAGGTCGGCGTAGCCATCACCGTTCACGTCGCCCGCGCCCGCGATGGAGGTGCCGAAGTAGTTGCCATTGTCACCGTTGTCGCCGGTGAAGCTCATGAGCTGTGCGCCGCTCCGCCCCGAGAAGACCGTGACCATGCCGTAGCGAGCCGCGCTGGATGCACCGACTGCCACGTCGGGATGACCGTCGTGGTCGACATCGCCGATCCCCGCGACCGTCTGGCCGAAGTAGGGACCCGTGCCGAGGAGTGTGAAGAGCGTCACACCCGTTCGTCCGGAGCAGACGTAGGCGGCGCCGCGGTTGCTGCCACCGACGTCGTCGTAGGGAGAGCCAATGATGACGTCGGCCCGTCCGTCGAGATCGACATCACCGGCCGCGGCCACCGAGAAGCCGAGGTACTCGTCATCGGAGTGGCCGAGGAGCTCGAAGAGGACCGCACCGCTCGCACCGGAGAAGACGCGCGCCGCGCCGGAGTAGGCGCCGTTCACCGTGCTCTCATCAGGGATCCCGGCGACGAGGTCGTCCACGCCGTCGCCGTCGACGTCACCGCAGGAGCTCATGGAGTACCCGAGACCTTCGGAGCTGCCTTCGATCCCTTCCAGCCGCCGGATCAACGAGCCGTCGCTCCCTGAGAAGACACGAATCGAGCCAGTGGCGTAGAAGTTTGCCGTGTAGTCGTACGGGGCGCCGACCAGCAGGTCGCGGACACCGTCGCCATTCACGTCGCCAATGCCACTCACCGAGTTGCCAAAGCCGTCGAAATCATCGTCGCCGAAAAATGCGAAGAGCTCGGTACCGTCCTTCCCCGAGATCAGCCGCGCATCCCCGGAGTAGAAGCCGGAGACGTTGTCAGATCCGAGCCCGCGCGCTCCGACGAGCAGGTCGGCGAACCCGTCGCCGTTCACGTCCCCCACTCCGGCCACCGACGAGCCAGCCGAGTTGTAGGCGCCGTGGCCGATGTAGGCGAGCAGCCGATCCTGACCCACGGCAGTCGGGTCGATCGCGAGGACGGAGGAGGCGCAGAGGACGGCGAAGCCACAGCTTCCGGCCGACGCGCGCGTGATCGTTCGCAGCATTGGAACACTCCCATCGAGCTCGGACGCCACCATCGACGCCGAGCCAGCTGTCGAACAGGGCGCCCTTCGAGGCGCGGCGTTACGGCGTTTCCGGCGAGCCGGGTACCGTGGACCCACTCCATCCATAGGGGGACCCTACATGGACACGAGCTCGACGCGGACCGTGGCACTGTTCGCGACATTGCTGGCGTTGGCTCCGAATCCAGAACCGGGTGTCCGAGCGGAGCTAGGCACGGAGGCGACCGCTCTCGCCAACGAAGCCAAGGCGCTCTTCGAATCAGGGGATGGGGCAAAGGCCCTCGAGAAAGTCGAGCGCGCACTCGAGTGGTCGAAAGACGAAGTCGAGCTGCTCGATCTCGCGTCGCGGGCGGCGGAGGCCGCAAACGACAAGGATCAAGCGCTCTGGTATGGGTCGCTGGCACTCGGGCAGGCAACCGCGCCGGATCAGGCACCGCTCGCCGAGGCCTTGAAGGCGCGCCTGACCGCGCTCGATCCGCTGAAGCGCGAGGGCGAGGAGGTGCTCGCCAGCTATGCAGCGACGTTGCTCGAGCTCGGCCGCGACTGCGCGAAGCGCACGCTCTGGGTCAACGCCGTCGATCTGCTGAACCGCTGTCGCGGCACGCCGTCGGAGGCGGCGGCGAACGGGGCGCTCGCGAAGATCTACGAGGACAAGAAGGCGGTCGAGGCGTTGCTCGACTCGGGAGTCGATGTGCCACTGCGGGCGCGCCGGCAGCGTGCGAGCGTCCGCGACGCGGCCGCGGCCGACCTCAAGCATGCAACCTGGAAGAGCGCTTGGGAGATCAAGGCCGATTGCTACACGGTGGTCACCGATCTGCCGCGCGCGCTCGCCGAGCAGATCTCGCTGTCGATGGAGCAGCTGAACCGCTTCTACCGCAAGCACTTCCACGTCAAGGAGCGCGGCGGCGACACGGCGCGCGTGACGGTGAAGGTCTATCGGACGCGGGCCGAGTTCGACGAGCACCAGAAGCACGACGACGGCTCGCCGTGGCTGAAGACCATCGCCGGCTTCTACTCACCCACCGAACTCATGGTGGCGACCTACGACCCGCGCGACGAGGACCGACCGCTCTCCGAACTGTGGTCGACCCTCTTCCACGAAGCCTCGCACCAGTTCACTCACCTGATCTCGACCGGTGTCATTCCGTCGTGGCTCAACGAAGGAACGGCGTCCTACTTCGAGGGGGCGCGTCTGCTGCCCAACGGCGCCGCGGAGACCAACCTCGTGCCGCCGGGCCGGCTCTGGTACCTCCAGCGAAGCCTCGAGGAGGGGAAGCCCAAGCTGAAGGAGGTGGTGAGCTACTACGAGGACCGGTCGTACGACGGCTCCTACTACCCCTTCGGCTGGGGACTCGTCTACTTCCTCCTGAACTACGAGGACGACCGGTCGCAACACCCCTACGAACCGCTCTATCGCGACTACATCGCCTCCTACCGGACCGGTGCCAAGCACGACGTCGTCGGCCGGTTCGTCGACTACTTCGTCACAAAGGCGAAGGATCCCGCCATCAAGAGCTTCGACGACTTCGAGCAGCGCTGGAAAGCCTGGATCCTCGATCTCCACGACCTCTACTTCGGCGGAAGTGAGAAGGCCGACGTGCTGCTGGCGCGTGCCCGGAAGCAGCGCGCCAACAAGTCGTTCGAGGCTGCAGCGGCGAGCCTTCGCTTCGCCCTGCGGAAGCGCCCCGGAGACGTCGAGTTCCACCTCGAGCTCGGGGAGACGCTCGCCGCACTCAAACAGAATGACGCGGCGCTCTTCCACTGTGACACGGCGACCCGCGCCGCCCGCGGCCTCGCCGATCCGGACCAGCCATATGGCGCGAGCGGCAAGTCGGGCGCAGCACTCGCGGCCGACGCGTGGGCGCGAATCGCCAAGCTGAACAAGGAGCTCGCGGAGAAGCTCACCCACGTCGAGAAGATCTTCGTCGCCAGCGCGAGCGTGGTGGCCGACGCCTATGCCGAGGAAGAGCTGCCGCGGACGGCGCTCGACTTCCTCGATCGCGCGGAGCTCGCGTTTGGCGAGTCGCGCGAGCTGAGCCAGCGTCATGAGACGCTCCGCAGCTTCAGCAGCGACCTCGATCTGCGCCGCTGGGAGCGCGTGCCCATCGACGAGCAGCTCTCGGCCTGGAGTGGCTCGAAGAGCTTCCGGGGTGGCGGCGATGCCATCCGCGCGCAGACGAGCGGCAGCGCCTTCCTCTACCTCAAGGAGCCGCCGCAACTGCCCTACCGGTTCGAGGTCCAGGTCGACAGTGAGGACTCGAAGGAGCTCCGGGTGGCGGGCTTGCTCTTCGGGCTCAACGACAACTCCGAGAAGATCCAGGCGCTCCTCGTCTACTCCACCGGCGGTGTGTGGGCGAGGGAGTACGACGGCGGCTGGAAGAGCGACAGCGATCAGAAGCTCGGCAGCGTGCGCCCCGAGCAATTCCGTTCGTTCAAGCTCGCCATCGACGTGAGCCGAACCGCCGTCGAGGCATGGGTCGACGACCACCTGATCGGCCGCCGTGACTACGCACTCGACCGGCTGCGCGGCGGCACCGGCCTCTGCATCAGCGGTGACGGAGTGGTCTTCCGCGAGCTTCGGATCCGGGATTGATCCGCTCGCGCCGGCGCTTGT
This sequence comes from uncultured Phycisphaerales bacterium, assembly GCA_964426265.1. Taxonomy (GTDB): domain Bacteria; phylum Planctomycetota; class B15-G4; order B15-G4; family SIAN01; genus SIAN01. The sequence goes on from CAYRQC010000072.1 coordinate 5,383, forward strand.
TTGAAAGAGTGAAGTGACGTTCCTAGCCTGGTTTTCCATGTCATCCATCATCGCGTGTGTGGTAGCGACGCTGACCTGCCAAGGCTTCCAGGACGTTCATGACAAAGTCCTCGCGGAGTCGATCGCGTATCTCCAGAAGGCGTCGAAGGAGGACCGCGACGCGGTCGCGTCAACGCTCGACCGCTGGTTTCCAGATCACGTTGAGCTCGCCCCGCTCGTCAACGGAAAAGCCGAGCTCTCGAAGTCGGGGCGCGCGTTTCTCGCGAAGC
>CAYRQC010000073.1:0-6172 GCA_964426265.1 uncultured Phycisphaerales bacterium
GCGCCTTCGACCCCGATCTCCTCGATGCCGACGAGGTGCAGGAGTTCGCCGCGATCCAGGCGTTCAACGCGGAGTTGAAGCAGCGCATCGAGGAGCGTTGGAACGTCGAGGGGCTGCCGACGCTGCTCGATCTGGTGACCCACCTCACGAGCTCGCAGCAGTGTGCGGTCGAGCGGCGCGGCAAGCGGGTGCTGGTGATCGATGACGACCGCTTCGCGGCGCAGACGCTGGCGGCATTCCTTGGCTCGCGCGGCTTCGACGTGGAGGTCGAGAACGATGGCGATAAGGGGCTGCGGGCCGCGGATGCGCAACGCCACCAGCTCATCATCCTCGACTGCGACATGCCGAAGCTGACGGGTGCGCAGGTTTGTGAGGCGCTACACGCCGATCCGGTCCGCCGCGTCATTCCGATCCTTCTGTCGAGCCTGCGACCGCTCGGTGAGAAGCCGCCGGTCGGCGCCAAGGCGTTCCTGATCAAGCCGTTCCAGGCCGATGTGCTGCTCTACTTCGTCGAGGCACTGGTGCGCTGATTGCTCGGCTGCGGCCACCGGAGGCGCATCCGGTCAGGTTGACGCTCTCCGAGAGCGGCGATAACACTCCCGATTCTTTTGCGCTGGCCCCCGATGCTCGCGGGGCGGCGACGGCCGCTCGCCCCCGAGGGAGCCGCGCCGGAACCGGAGCGGGCAACGGGACGGCTCATGGGCGATGCAGACAAGGTCGGCCGCGATGTCGAGCTGATCGAGCGGTTCGGCCGGTGGGTCGGCGAGCGATTCGAGGAGCTGGGGGAGCGTTCCGGCGGGATCCTGCGCAAGGTCTTTCGGTCGCGGAACGCCCGGTTGCTCGACCAGTACCGTGCCATCGTGTCGCGGATCAACGCGCTCACCGAGCAGACGAAACGGCTGAGCCAGCCGGAGATGCAGGCAAAGACTGCGGCGTGGAAGGAGAAGCTGAAGGGGCTCCCGCAGGAGGAGCAGAAGAAGCGGCTCGCCGAGATCCTGCCCGAGGCGTTCGCCCTGGTTCGCGAGGCGAGCGACCGCACCATCAGTCTGCGCCACTTCGACGTGCAACTGATGGGCGGCATCGTCCTGCACGAGGGGCGGATCGCCGAGATGTCGACCGGCGAGGGCAAGACGCTGGTCTCGACCGGGCCGGCCTACTTGAACGCGCTCGCCGGGCGCGGCTGCTACATCGTCACCGTCAACGACTACCTCGCACGCCGCGACTCCGAGTGGATGGGGCCGGTCCACAAGTACCTCGGCCTCACCGTCGGCTGCATCCAGGCCAACATGGACCCGGCCTCGCGCATCGCCGAGTACGCCGCCGACATCACCTACGGCACCAACAGCGAGTTCGGCTTCGACTACCTGCGCGACCACATGAAGTCGCGCGCCGACCTGCAAGTCCAGAAGCACCTCCACTACGCGATCATCGACGAGGTCGACTCGATCCTGGTCGACGAGGCGCGCACGCCGCTGATCATCTCAGGCATGCCCGAGCAGTCGACGCGCAAGTACTACGTCGCCGACGGCGTTGCGCGCCGCCTCAAGAAGGACGTCCACTTCGAGGTGAAGGAGAAGGAGCACGCCGTCGTCCTCACCGAGGAGGGGATCGACGAGGCGCAGCGGCTGGTCGGCGTGCCGACCTTCTACGACGGTCCCCACATGGACTGGCCGCACCACATCGAGTGCGCTCTCAAGGCCCACAACCTCTACAAGATCGACCACCAGTACGTGAAGCACGCGGGCGAGGACGGCACGCAGGAGATCGTGATCGTCGACGAGTTCACCGGCCGCATGCAGCAGGGACGCCGCTGGTCGGATGGCCTGCACCAGGCGATCGAGGCCAAGGAAGGGATCCGCAACCGCGAGGAGAACCAGACGCTCGCGACGATCACCTACCAGAACTACTTCAAGCTCTACAAGAAGATCGCCGGGATGACCGGCACCGCGATCACCGAGGCGGCCGAGTTCAACAAGATCTACAGCCTCGACGTCGTCCAGATCCCGACCAACAAGCCGAACATCCGCGACGACAGCGAGGACGTGATCTATCGCTCGCAGAAGGAGAAGTTCCCGATCGTCGTGCAGGAGATCGTCGAGCTCCACAAGAAGGGGCGGCCGGTGCTGGTCGGCACCGTGAGCATCGAGAAGTCGGAGCTGCTCTCGCGCTACCTCGGCGACCCGAAGCTGATGGCCGAGGTCGTCCTGCGGCGCGCCAAGCACGCCGAGGAGTCGCTCGCCAAGGCGAAGCTGCCGGCCGACTTCAAGGCGGAGCTGCAGGAGACGCTGGCGCGACCGGCGCGACTCGACGGGCCGGCGGCGCGGGCGCTGGCGGAGAAGGTGATCGAGCTGGCGCCGAAGGCCGACCTCGCGTTCTGGATGGAGGGGATCGCCAAGGCGGTGGTGGCGCTCGACGCCGTCAAGGAAGGCATCCCGCACAACGTCTTGAACGCCAAGTTCCACGAGCGCGAGGCCGAGTTCATCGCGCAGGCGGGCCGCTTCGGCGGCGTGACGATCGCCACCAACATGGCGGGGCGCGGCACCGACATCCTGCTCGGTGGCAACCCCGAGTTCCTGGCGAAGGCGGAGATCAAGCAGAACGGCCAGCCGGAGCGGTATGAGGAGCTGCTCGCCCAGTTCAAGAAGCAGTGCGAAGCGGAGAAGCAGCGGGTGATCGCCGCCGGCGGGCTCCATGTGCTCGGCACCGAGCGGCACGAGGCGCGACGCATCGACAACCAGCTGCGTGGTCGTTGCGCGCGCCAGGGCGATCCGGGCAGCTCGCGCTTCTACCTCTCGCTCGAAGACGACCTCATGCGCGTCTTCGCGAGCGACCGCGTCCAGCGCATCCTCGAGTTCGTCGGCATGACCGAGGATGTCGACATCCAGAGCGGCATGGTGTCGCGCTCGATCCGCCGCGCGCAGAAGCGCATCGAGGGGCGCAACTTCGACATCCGCAAGAACCTCCTCGACTACGACGAGGTGATGGACAAGCAGCGCCGTACGGTCTACGGGCTGCGCCAGCAAGTGCTCGAGGGCGCCGACTGCCGGAAGCGTGTCAGTGAGATGATCGGCGAGCTCGTCACGCGTACCGTCGCCGTCTACGTCGGTGAGAAAGCGGAGGCGGCGCAGTACGCCGAGGCGGCCCAGGCCGTCAACGCGAAGCTTGGTACCAAGGTCGACGGTGCTCCCTTCTTCGGTCGGGACGCCGATGAGCTCAACGAGGCGCTGCGTGCCGACGCCGAGCGCGTCTACGGCGAGCGTGAGAAAGAGCTCACACCCGACACGACGCGCAGGCTCGAGCGCTACCTGCTCCTGACGACGATCGACACCAAGTGGAAGGACCACCTCATCAATCTCGACGCCTTGCGCTCGGGCATCGGGCTGCGCAGCTACGGCCAGATCGATCCCAAGAACGAGTACAAGCGCGAGAGCTTCCGGATGTTCGAGGAGATGCTCGCGGCGATCGGCGACGAGGTCTTGACGCTGGTCTATCGGCTGAAGCCGCAGGCGCCGCCGGCGCCGGTGCAGACGACGCTCACGACGCCGACGATCACGGCGCTGCCGTCGCCCGCGGAGTCTTCGGGGACTGCGCCGCCGTCCGGATCGGTGGCTGCCCAGGACCTGGCCGTACCGCCGTTCCGCGTCTCGCCGGTCGCAACCGCGCCGACCGCCCCGCGCCTGGGTCGCCCCCCGATCGTGCCGTCCCGTCCCCTCGCGATGCCGGTCGCCTCGGCGCCGCAGCCGGCCGCGCGGCCGGCGCCCGTCAACTCCGGAACCGGGAAGGGCGCGTCCGCGCCGATCCAGAGCCCGGTGCGCAACAGTGCACCGAAGGTCGGGCGCAACGACGACTGTCCGTGCGGGAGCGGCAAGAAGTACAAGAAGTGTCACGGCGCGGGCGTCGCCTGAGGCGGCGGCACAGTCGCCTTGGCCCCTCGTCGTCGCCAGCGTTTCGGTCTCTTCCTGCTGCACGCGCTCTACGACGGGCTGTTCGGCCTCTTCCTGATCGTCACCGCTCCCTGGTTCGCGCTGCGGCTCGCGCGCGACCGCGGGCTGCGCGAATCGCTTGCGGGCCGCTTTGGCTTCGGTCCGCGCCGCGACGGTGACCGCCGCTGCGTCTGGATTCACGGCGTATCGGTGGGAGAGCTGAAGGCGGCGCGGTTGTTGATCGAGCGGCTCGCCGCGGCGCGTCCCGATTGCGATCTGGTGATCAGTTCCACCACGTCGGCCGGATTCGCGCTCGCTCGCAAGCTCTTCGCGCGCCACCTGGTGATCCAGTTTCCGCTCGATCCGCGCTGGATCGTCCGGCGGGTGCTCGATCGCGTGCGGCCCGACCTGATCGTGCTGGTCGAACTGGAGATCTGGCCGAACCTGCTGTCGGAAGCGCATCGCCGCGCGATCCCGGTCGCGATCGTCAACACGCGCGTCTCGGCGCGCTCGTTCAACGGCTACCGGCTGCTGTCGCGGCTCTTGCCGCAGTTCGACCTCATCGCGCGCTACGCGGTCCAGAACGAGGAGTACGCCACCCGGCTGCGCGCGCTGGGCGTGCCCGATGCGCAGATCCAGGTGACCGGCAACTTGAAGTACGACACCCTGCGAACCGAGCTGTCACCGCAGCAGCTGTCCGAGGCGCGGCGCGAGCTGGGGCTCGAAGTTGGCGTGCCCCTGATCGTCGCCGGGAGCACGCACGCCGGCGAAGAGGAACTGCTCCTCGCGCTGCTGCCGGCGCTGGAGCGGTTGGTTCCCGCCGTCCGTCTCATGCTCGCCCCGCGTCACGTCGAGCGGATTGGCGAGGTCGTCCGCGCCGTCGAGCGGGCGGGCCGGCGCGCTGCCCGCGTGACGGAGCTGCGGACCGCGCGCCGCGCCGCCCCGCCGGACGCGATCGTGATCGCCGACACGATCGGTGAGCTCGAGACCTTTTACGGCCTCGCGACCGTCGCCTTCGTCGGCGGCAGCCTGGTGCCGCGTGGTGGCCACAACATGCTCGAGCCGGCGGCGCTCGGGATTCCGACGCTTTGGGGCCCGCACACCGACAACTTCGTCGAGGAGGTGCGCCTCCTGCGGGAGCGCGAGGGGGGGGTGACACTGGCGGATGGGGCGGCGGTCGGCCGCGAGCTGGCGCGACTTCTCGGGGACCGCCAAGCGGCTGCGGCGCTCGGCGAGCGCGGCCGCTTGGCGGTCGCGGCGATCCGCGGCGGCACGGACAAGAGCCTGGAAGTCGTGCTCTCGTTGCTCGATCGCCGATGAAGAAAGCTCTTTCGCCTTCCGCTCGCGCGCGCGGACGGCAGAATCGCGCCCCTTCCAGCCGAACCACTTCCGCCTGGACGCCACCCTCGCGGCCGCGTCCGGAACGAACACAAGAGATTGCGACCTTCTATGGGCAAGCGGACACTCTTCACTTCGGAGTCGGTGGCGATGGGCCACCCGGACAAGCTCGCCGACCAGATCTCCGACTCGGTGCTCGATGCCTGCCTCGCGCAGGATCCCTACTCGCGCGTGGCGTGCGAGACGCTGCTCACGACGGGCCAAGTCGTGGTCGCGGGTGAGCTGACGACCTCGGCGCACGTCGACTTCATGGAGGTCGCGCGCCAGACGTTGAACAAGGTCGGCTACACCGACGACCGCTTCGGCATCTGCGGCGACACCTGCGGCGTCCTGGTGGCGATCCACAACCAGTCGCCCGACATTGCGCAAGGAGTGGGGAAGGATCGCAAGGTCCACCTCGAACAAGGAGCGGGCGACCAAGGCCTGATGTTCGGCTTCGCGTGCGACGAGACGCCGGAGCTGATGCCGGCGCCGATCATGATCGCGCATCGCCTGATGATGCGGCTCGCGGAGTTGCGCTTCGACCGGAAGCTCAAGTACCTGCGACCCGACGCCAAGAGCCAGGTGACGATCGAGTACGACGGCCACACGCCGGTGCGGGTCGAGGCGGTCGTGATCTCGACCCAGCACGACCCGGACGCCGCTGCCGAGCGCATCCGCGCCGACATGATCAAGCACGTGATCCGCGCGGAGATCCCGAAGAAGCTGCTCGACGCCGACACCAAGATCCACGTCAATCCGACGGGGCGCTTCGTGATCGGCGGCCCGCAGGGCGACACCGGTCTCACCGGCCGCAAGATCATCGTCGACACCTACGGCGGCATGGGACGCCACGGCGGCGGCGCCTTCTC
>CAYRQC010000074.1:0-4873 GCA_964426265.1 uncultured Phycisphaerales bacterium
CAGTCGATGGAGCTCCTCGAGGAAGGCGAGGCTCGCCGGCATTGGCGTCAGCGAGCTCTTCGAGGCCTGCACGATCCGCTGCAGCAGCTCGAGCGGCGCGCCCGTCCGCTCGCGGAAGCGCAGCAGCGCCTCCTCCTCGTCGAGCGTCCCGCGATCGAGGTCGAGCCAGTCGGCGTGGTCGAAGATCTCGCGACGGAAGCGAGCGTGGTCGGCGCCGACCGGAAGGTGGTCGCGCAGGATCGCGCTCGGATCCCACGAAAGGAGCACGTTGCCGACATCGAAGACCACACTGCTGGGGAGCTTTTTTTGGGGAGTGCCTGCCATCACCGTCCGCTTCTCATCGAGTGCGCGGCTCCGCTACAGACGCTACCGACGGATTCAAACGCCCATCACATGGAAGCCGGCATCCACGAAGAGCACGTCGCCGGTGATCCCGCGCGCCATCTCGGAGAGCAGGAAGATGCTCGCGTCGGCGACCTCCTCGGTGGTGACGTTCTTGCGCATGGGCGCGCGATCGGGCATCTGGTCGAGCAGGCTGGAGAAGCTGCTGACGCCGGCGGCCGAGAGCGTCTTGATCGGCCCCGCGGAGACGGCGTTCACCCGGATCCCGGCCGGTCCGAGGTCGGCGGCGAGATAGCGCACCGAGGCTTCGAGCGCCGCCTTGGCGACTCCCATGACGTTGTAGTTGGTGACGACCCGCTGGCCACCGAGGTAGGTGAGCGTGAGGACGCTCGCCGTCTTGCCTTCGCCGCGGTTCTCGAGCAGCGGCTTCAAGGCGCGACAGAGCGCCGTCAGCGAGTAGCTCGAGATGTCCTGCGCGACGTGGTAGCCCTCGCGGCTGGTGTCGCTGAAGGCGCCGGCCAACTCCTCCTTCTTCGCGAACGCGACCGCGTGCACCAGGAAGTCGAGCCCGCCGAGCGTGCGCCCGAGCTGCTCCGCGAGGGCGGCGATCTCCGCGTCGCTCCCGACGTCGCACGGGAAGTAGTGCTTCACGCCGATCGACTGGCCGAGCTCGACCACCCCCTCCTTGAAGCGTTCGTTGGCGTAGGTGAGCGCCAGCTCGGCTCCGTGCTCGTGCGCCGCCTTGGCGATCGCCCACGCGATGCTGCGCTTGTTGGCGACCCCGAGGATGACGCCTTTGCGACCCGAAAGCAGCATGCATGGTCCTCGAGCTGGAGCGCGCTTCGTCTGTTCGGCGCGGGAAACGCGTGACGTTACTGGCGCCGAGCGCGCGCCTCAATCACCGGCGGGGTAACCGGAACGGTCGATGCGATCGCCGGTCGTCGGTGGCGGACCGTCCCACAACACGATCGTCGTGGCGAGCGCCGGCGTGGCGTCGGTCGGCGGGAGTGTTCCCGCCGCACGGGGCCCGCTCACGGCGCGCACGCGCACCGGCTCCTGCAGCAAGCGGGCCGTGAGAGTGACGGCGGTCTCGACGACCGGCGAGCAATGGACTCGGATCAACACGGTTTTCGACTTCTCCGATTCGGGCACGCGCCAGCGCCAGCGCCGGTCGGCGCGCGTGCTCGATCCTGGGTTCGGGTCGTCGATGAGCGCGATACTTGGCGGAAGCACTGCAGTCGAGATGTCGGGTGGGCCGCCGGCGATCGTCAGCACGAGCTCGACGGTCTCCTGTGCGTGGGTCGGCGTCGTGAGCGCTACGTCAAGCTGAAAGCCGTCGTCGAACTTCGACACGCCTGCCAGCGTGGCGCCGAACGGCTCGCGCGGCGTCCTGGTGGCGAAGAGCGGCCCGGCGCCGACCTGGATGGTTCCGCGCACGGCGCCTTCCTTCAGGTCGAGCCACTCGAATGCATGGGTCGTTCCGGGGGCCAGCAGCAGATCGCGGTCGCCGGCGGGCCGCATCAGGAAGCGCCCCGTCGCCGGCACGCGCCCGAGATCGGCGAGCTTCGCCGCGCGCTCGAAGAGTGCCAGCTCGTCGGGTTCGAGCACCACCTCGGGCGCCGCCGTGCCGGCACGGCTCACGACCTCGCACCACGGGTAGACGCGCACCCAGCCGCTCGGCTCCGCGGGCAGCTTCTGGTGGAGTGGCCGCGGAGTGCGATTGCAGAAGAGCTGCGGTCCATCTTTGGCTTCGAGCGGGCGTGCCGTGAGCCACTCCTCGAAACGCCGCGCGAGGCTGCCGGCGCGTCGTTCGCGCCGGTCGGAGGAATCGTGGGAGTCGGTCGTTGCGGGTGCTTCTGGAGCGAAGGCGCGCAGCGGGTGGTTCGTCGTCAGCGCGAGCAGCAGGCGATCGGCGGCCGCGACCGAGCCATCCACCATGCGTGGCACCGCGACGATCGGCGCGTCGCCGCCCAGCAGCAGGTCGACCGCAGGGTGCCAGAACGGGGAGCCCGCGCTCTCCTCGCCGGCCGGCGGTGCGCCGCTGAGCGCGATCACGAGGCTCGGCGCGAGCTTGCGCTCGACGGCGAAGAGCTCGAGCCAACGGTTCACGAGGCGCTCGCGCGCTGCGGGATCGCTCGGCAGCGTCACCGGCGCCTGGTGGGTGATCCAGCCGAGCGCTCGCGGTTGCCCTTCGTCTTGCATGCAGGCGAGCAACACCTTGCGCGCGGTCCGCTTCTCTTCTGCTGTCGCGATCGGCAGCGCACTGCCGTCTCCCTTCGCCAGCGGCACCGTGATGGCGAGCCGCCCGCCGTGCTCTCGCACCGTCTTGGCGAGTGGCGCCAATCCAGCGGGGAAGCGGGCCAGATCGGGCGTGAACCAGTGATCACTGCTGAACGCGGTCGGGTCGAGCCAGAGCAAGGAGGGACGCGGTGCGCCGGCTGCCTCGGCCCAGCTCGCTTGGGTGACGAACCGCTCGCTGTCGGAGTCGCTCGCGGCGCCACTCGCCCGCGAATCGACGATCCAGCGTGGCGCCACCGGCGTTGCGAGGGTCGCTCGATAGCGCGCGAGTGCAGCCCCTCCGCCATCGAACCCCACCACGGCGCGTTGCGACCACGGCCAGACGCGCGCTTCGCCGACGGTGGTCGATTCACTGTCGGGACAGTGATGGAGCAGCAGCAGCGAGCCGCTGGCGTCGCACTGTCCGGCGGGGTGCTCGAGTGCGGCGAACAGGCCGGAGCTGCTCGTCGTGATCGCGCCGCTGCCGCCGTTCGACCAGCCGATGCCATTGCCACCGGTCAAGGTGAGCCGCTCGACCTCGATCTCCGCGATGCGGATCTCCGCGAGCTCGATCGCCGGACCAGCGACTCCTGTCAACTCGAGTCGCAGCTGCTTGTGCATCCATGGGGACTCGCCGCTGGCGTCGGATGCCGAGGAGGAGGAGGCGATGGACGACGTGACGGAAGCGGAGTTGGAAGGTGAGTTGGAATCGGAGATGTAGGCCGCAACGACGGTGAAGGGCGAGCCATCGGCACTGAATCGCACGGTGAATCCGCGCGTTCCCAGTTCCGGCGGCAGCGGACCGAGCTGGGCTTTCGGAAGGTCGCGTGGCGTCAGCTCTCTGCCATCCGAAAGCACGAAACGGAACTCGCGGCTTACGACGCCGATCGTCGTGGCGCCACTCTCGAAACGCTGGGTGCGCAGCTGGCCTGTCGCATCGATGGCGAAGCAGCGTCGCCACGTACCGCGTTCGATGGTCAGATCGACGGCGGTGTGGGCGCCATTGCCGACCAGTAGGAGTGAGTAGACCGTCGCGAGCAGCGGCATGCCGCGCATCTTGCCGAGGAAGAGAGTTCCGGTTGCACCGGTTCGGGTCACCGAGCGCCCTCGTCCCAACGCTCATCTTCCGAAGCGGGCGGAATGGCCCGTCGCGCTGACTCCGACGGCGGGCGGGAGCGGCACGTCGTCTGCGCTGGGTTTGCCGAGTTCCTCTCCGCGAGGCGCAATCATGATTCACTCGACGCCGCTCCTGCCCACGCCCATTCGTGATCCGGCGGCTGCCCCCTCGAACTGGGGGCGCGTGGCATCCGCCTCGTGCTGCTCGTGGCGCCGTTGTTCCAGGTGGCGGCTCGGTCGGTTCCCGCCGGAGTCGGCGAAGGCGACGGCACTCCGAAAAAGGTCGAACCGACGGACGACCCGCGCTCCGACTCGACCAAGAAGATGGCGGCCCTCCTCACCGAGATCGCCGATGGGCAGAACCCCTTGGGAATCCGCTGGTTCTCGAATCTGCGCGTGCCGCGCATGCGAACGCAGGCCGAACGGGCCACCGGCACCGTCGACGAGCCCGGAGTCCGGCTCAAGCTCGCCATCGAGCTGTTGCAGTCGAATGACCCCGAGGCAGCGATCACCGAGCTCGACCGCGCGCGCGCCGCGGCGATCGCGCTGTCGGGCACGGTCGAAGAGCAGTTGAACCATGACCTGCTGAGCTGGCGTGCGATCTCGTGGCTGCGCCTCGGTGAGGTCGAGAACTGCCTGGCGCGCCACACCTGCAAGTCGTGCATCCTGCCGATCCAGAGCGGCGCGATGCACGTGGAGCGTCGCGGCTCGGAGCACGCGATCGCCGACTTCAACGCGCTGCTCGAGCTCGACCCCGGCGACCTCGAGTCGCGGTGGCTCTTGAATGTCGCCCACATGACCCTCGGCTCGTGGCCCGGCGGCGTGCCCGCGGAGTTTCGTCTGCCGGCGAACGTGTTCGATTCCAACGGAGCACTTCCCCGCTATCCGGACGTGGGGAACGAGTGTGGGATCGACCTCTGCACGATCGCCGGTGGTCTCGTCACCGAGGACTTCGATGGCGACGGACTGATCGACCTGTTGATGTCGTCGATGGGCCCGCGCGACCGGCTCTGGCTCTATCGCAATCGCGGCGACGGCACCTTCGAAGAGGTGACGGTTGCGGCCGGCGTCGAGGATGTCGGCGCCGGCATGAGCGTATCCTGGGAAGACTACGACTCCGACGGCGACCTCGACCTCT